>JBEEGB010000177.1:0-6866 GCA_041166585.1 Acidimicrobiaceae bacterium | reverse complement strand
GACGCTCGACATCGTGGTGCTCCACCCTGAAGGCCGAACCAGCGACGTGCAGCGCAAGCAGATGACGACGGTCGACGCACCCAACGTCCACAACGTCGCGGTCATGGGCACCTTCGACGATTGCCAGGACCTCGTGAAGGCGATGTTCGCCGACGAGTCGTTCCGTGACGAGGTGCGCCTCGGCGCGATGAACTCGATCAACTGGGGACGCGTGCTGGCCCAGATCGTCTACTACGTGACGGCCTCGACGATGGTCGGGCCGTGCTCGTTCTCGGTGCCGACCGGCAACTTCGGCAACATCCTCGCCGGGTGGTACGCCCGCAAGATGGGAGCGCGGATCGAGCAGCTCATCATCGGCTCGAACCGCAACGACATCCTCGCCCGGTGGGTCCGGGACGGCGCGCTCGTGGCCGACGAGGTCGTGCCGACGCTCAGCCCCTCGATGGACATCCAGGTGTCGTCCAACCACGAGCGCCTGCTGTTCGAGCTGCTCGACCGGGATGGTGTGCGAACCGCTGAGCTGTTGCAGCGCTTCCGATCGCTCGGGTCGGTCGAGGCGCCCCGCGACCCTGTGTTCGCGGCGGCCAGGCTCGACGACGACGAGACGCTGGCCGAGATCCGACGCACCTACGAGGAGAGCGGCTACCTCGTCGACCCGCACACCGCGGTCGGCATCGGCGCGGCACGGCGGGCGCGCATCGACCCGGCGGTGCCGATCGTCTGCCTGTCGACGGCGCATCCGGCCAAGTTCCCCGACGCCGTCGAGCGCGCCACCGGCATCCGCCCGCAGCTGCCGGACCGGCTGGCGGACCTCTTCGATCGAGACGAGCACTTCGACGTGCTGCCCGACGACCTCGCGAGCGTGCAGACGTACGTGAGGGATGCCGTCGCGAGCAGGGAAGACTGAGCGCCGTGAAGTACGTCGTCTGCGTCCCCGATGGTTGTGCCGACGAGCCGGTCGACTCGCTCGGAGGGCGCACCCCGCTCGAGGCCGCGCAGATGCCGAACCTCGCCGCGTTGGCAGCCAGGGGCGAGGTGGGCCGGGCCGCGGTGATCCCGGAAGGCCTCCCGCCGGGAAGCGACGTCGGCAACATGTCGATCATCGGGTACGACCCGACCGAGTACCACACCGGCCGGGCGCCCATCGAGGCGGCGGCCCTCGGCCTGCGGCTCGGACCCGACGAGGTCGCCTACCGCTGCAACCTCGTCACCATCGGCGACGACGGCACCATGGTCGACTTCGCCGGCGGGCACCCGTCGACCGAGGCCGCGCGCGAGGTGATCCACGCGCTCGACGAGGAGCTCGGCGGCACCGTCCGCTTCCACCCCGGCGTGCAGTATCGCCACATCATGGTGGCGCCCGCCGACTGGGTCGACGCCGACTGCGCACCACCGCACGACCTGTCCGACAAGCCCGCGGTGTGGCCGACGGGCCCGGCGGCCCCCAAGCTCCAGCAGCTGATGGACGCCTCCCGTGCCATCGTCCCCCGCTTCGGGCTGAAGGCGAACCAGATCTGGTTGTGGGGACAGGGCTTCCAACCGCAGATGCCGGCCTTCCGCGATGCGTACGGGGTGGAAGCCGGTCTGTGCACGGCGGTCGACCTCGTGCGTGGGCTCGGTGTGCTGACCGAGATGCGCGTCGTCGAGGTCGAGGGCGCCACGGGGTGGTTCGACACGAACTACGAGGCGAAGCGCGACGCCGCCCTCGACGCGCTCGCCGACGGCTGCGACCTGTTCCTCGTGCACGTCGAAGCGACCGATGAGGCCGGCCACGCCGGGCTGCTCGACGAGAAGATCAAGGCTCTCGAGGCCTGGGATCGGCGCATCCTCGCCGGCCTGGTCGAGGGGCTCGACGCGCTGGGGCCGTGGCGCATGCTGCTGCTGCCCGATCACCCGACCCCGGTGCGGCTCAAGACCCACACCAGCGACTCGGTGCCGTACCTGCTCGTCGACTCCGCGCTGGACGGCCCCGGGGGCACCTACAGCGAGCCCGGCACCGCGGCGAGCGTCGCCGTCCCCGGCCACTCCCTCATGGGCAAGCTCATCCTCCCCACCCCCTGACCGTTTGTGCGGTTTTCAGTCGGCGTTTTTCCGACTCAGGACCGCACAAACGAAGGAGCGGTTAGGAGAATCTCGTGACGTAGCCGCGCTTGCGGAACGTGGCGAGCATCCTCACGATGAACCAGTAGGCGAGCGCGACCGAGACGAGCGCGCCGGCGAGGCCGCGCGCGAGGTCGGCCCACGGGATGGCTCCTCCGTCGAGCACCTCTCGCGCCGCTTGGAAGACGTAGGTGGTCGGGAGGACGCGGGCGATCGGCTGGATCGCTCCCGGCGTGGCCGATACGGGGTTGAAGACGCCGGACACCGCGAGCAGCAGGAAGTTGATGCCCCACGTGAAGATCTCCGCGCTCTGGCCGAAGCGCAGCATGAGCCCGATGTTCACCAGGGCGACCGCGAAGCCCACGATGAGCAGCACGCCGACGATCGGGACGAGCCCCCACCCGATCTCACCCAAGCCGAACCCGTAGAAGACGAGCGCGGTGAACGAGATCGCAACCATGGCGAGCGCGGTCTTCGTGAGGGAGTAGAGCGCGAGCCCTGCCGCGTACTCCGCTTCGGTGAGCGGCGTGGTCATGAGGTTCAGGATGTTGCGGCTCCACGTCTCCTCCATGAACCCGGTGGCGATGCCGATCTGGCTCTGGAACAGGACGTGGAACAACATGATGCCGGCGAGCAGGAACGGCGCGGCCGCGCGGCTGGTGCCGTTCTCCTGCGACACGAACGCGCCGAGCGAGCCCCAAAGGAGCACGTCGAAGAGCGGCCACACGACGATGTCGAAGTAGCGGTTGGGGCTGCGCCACAGCACGTAGAAGTGGCGACGCACCACGGTCTTTATCCTCAGCCACGACATCGGTGCGTCCTCAGTCCTCAGGATCTTCCATGTCGGTGCCGGCGAGCTGGAGGAAGACCGACTCGAGGTCACCGTGGCCGAACATCGCCACCACCTCGTCCGGTGTGCCGTCAGCGACGGTGCGACCGCCGGCGATGAAGATCACGCGCTCGCAGAGGCGCTCGACCTCGAGCATGTTGTGCGACGTCACCAGCAGCGCGGTGCCCTCGTCGCGGCACACGTCGAGCAGGCCCGTCCGCACGCGGTACGCGACATCGGGATCCAGCGAAGCGGTCGGCTCATCGAGCACGAGGAGGCTCGGCTTGTGCAGCACGGCCTTGACGATGCCGACCAGCGTCCGCTGCCCCGACGACAGCTCGAGGCACATGCGATCCGCGAGCTTTGTGATGCGGAAGCGCTCGAGGTTGCGAGCGATGGCCTCGTTGGCAACGGCAGGCTTCAGGCCGTAGAAGCCGCCGAACACCGACAGCGCCTCACGCACGCGCAACCGGTCGGGCAGCGGGAGGTACCCGGCGACGAACCCGACCTCCTGCATCGCCCGCGAACGCTCGCGGGGGAGCCGGTGGCCCATGATCTCGATGGTCCCCGAGTCCGCGGTGACGGCACCGAGGAGCATCAGCAGCGTCGTCGTCTTCCCCGCGCCGTTCGGGCCCAGGAGCGCGACGCGCTCACCGGCCGACACGACCACGTCGATGTCGTCGACGGCCTGGACCGACTTGAACCGCTTCCGCAGTCCGCGAGCTTCGAGCACGACCCCCACCCGTGGAGTCTGGCCGAGGGCTGGGGGCGCGTCAGGTGCATTTCGGCGTGTTGCCGCTGCCAGGAGCGCCTGGCTACCATGCTGGAGGCGCACAGACCGCTCCGGGCGGGGCGAGAGGGCGCAGCCGACACACCTGGGTTTGTCCCGCATGCGCGACGCCTGGGAGGTGCGGCCCCCGGGGGAATCGTTGCTTTGAACCTTGTCTCGTTCCCCTAGGTGCTCTGACGCACGACTCTGATGAAGAACGAGGTCGCCATGAGCGAACCCAGCACAGGCAGGCCCGAGCGGGACAGCGATCGATGAGCGACGCTGCTGAGGCCGCGGCGCTCTCTCGGGCGAAGCTCGAGCAGAAGGACCGGGCCGAGCTCGCTGCCATCGTCGATGCCATGGGCGGCAAAGCGCCGTCACGCGCCAAGAAGGCCGACCTCGTCGAGCTCGTCCTCCAGCTGGCGGGCGGTCCGGCCGCGCCGGCCGCGCCCACCGGTTCGGCGAGCGGAAACGGCCGCAGGGGCACCTCCGCTCGCAGCGCGGACAAGACCGATGCCGCGGAGGCCGCGGCCATCGAGCCTCCCGCCGAGTGGGAGCACGACGCTGACCCCGAGCCGACACGCTCGCGCGAGCAGCAGCCCTCGGAGACGTCGCAGCCCGCCGACCCTTCGTCACCGGCCGACGGCCGCGGCGAGGAACGTCACCAAGATCGTTCGCCCGGAGGCGGCCAGGGACAGCAGGGTCAGCCCGGCGCTCGCGGCGACGACGGCGAGCCCGCGAACCGCCGCCGGCGCCGCCGGGGCCGCGATCGGGATCGCCAGGGTGCGAGCGGCCAGGGTGCCGTCGAGCGCCAAGGCGGCCAGGAGCGCGCCGGTCAGGACCGCGGTCCCCAAGAGCGCAGCGGCGGCCAGGAGCGCGGACAGGCCGAGCCCGAGTTCCTCGGCGAGCCGATCGACGTCGAGGGCTACCTCGACCTCCGCGACGAGGGCTACGGCTTCCTCCGGGTCAAGGGCTTCCTTCCCTCGAAGGACGACGTCTACGTGTCCGTCAAGCAGGTCCGCCAGTTCGGGCTGCGCAAGGGTGACTTCCTGAAGGGTGCCAGCCGGCCGGCGGCCCGCAACGAGAAGAACCCCGCGCTGCTGCGCATCGACCTCGTGAACGACGTCGACCCGGAGCAGGCCCGCACGCGCCGCCGGTTCGAGGACCTCACGCCGCTGTTCCCGGACGAGAAGCTCAAGATGGAACAGCTCGACGATCCCACGAACATGACGGCGCGGATCATCGACCTCATCAGCCCCATCGGCAAGGGCCAGCGCGGCATCATCGTGGCGCCGCCCAAGGCGGGCAAGACGACGGTGATGAAGCAGATCGCTCGGTCGATCGAGGTCAACCACCCCGAGGTGCACCTCATCGTCCTGCTCGTGGACGAGCGGCCCGAGGAGGTCACCGACATGAAGCGGTGGCTGCTCAAGGGAGAGGTTGCGGCCTCGACGTTCGACCGTCCGTCCGAGGAGCACACCCTCGTCGCCGAGCTCACCATCGAGCGGGCCAAGCGCATGGTCGAGGCCGGCAAGGACGTCGCGATCATCCTCGATGGCATCACCCGCCTCGCCAGGGCCTACAACCTCGCTGCGCCGGCCAGCGGACGGATCATGTCCGGCGGCATCGACGCCGCCGCCCTGTACCCGCCCAAGAAGTTCTTCGGAGCGGCTCGCAACATCGAGGAGGGTGGCTCGCTGACCATCCTCGCGACGGCACTCGTCGAGAACGGCAGCCGGATGGATGAGCACATCTTCGAGGAGTTCAAGGCCACAGGGAACATGGAGCTGCGCCTCGACCGGAAGCTGGCGGAGCGCCGCATCTACCCCGCCATCGACGTCGATGCCTCGTCCACTCGCCATGAGGAGCTGCTGTTCGCTCCTGCGCAGCTGAGCATGGCGTGGAAGCTGCGCCGGGTGCTCTCCGGCCTGGCCGGCAGCGAGGGTGGCGGCAGCGGGGGCGCTGGCCTCGAGCTGCTCATCGACCGCATGAAGACGTTCAAGTCGAACGACGAGTTCCTTCGCGAGGTCGCCAAGGCCCCGTCCATCTCCGGCTGAGCGCTCATCTTTGGAGGAATCTGCGTTCCTCCCCTTACACTGCGAGGCCTTATGAAGGCAGACATCCACCCCGAGTACGTCGAGACGTCGGTCAAGTGCTCGTGCGGCAACACGTTCACCACCCGCTCGACGAAGTCCGACCTGCGCGTCGAGCTGTGCAGCGAGTGCCACCCCTTCTACACCGGCAAGCAGAAGCTGGTGGACTCGGGTGGCCGCATCGAGAAGTTCGAGCGCCGCTACGGCCGGCGCACCAAGCGCTGACCCCACTGAACCCAGCCATCGACCCCGAGCGTCGTTCGGCGCTCTTTTCGACCAAGCTCGGCGTCTTGGCGCGCGACAACCTCGGTGTCGAGGGTGGCGCGTCCTCGACGTTCCCCGGCGGAGCGGCGCGCCTCGTCGGTGGACGCGGCGTCGTGCTCGCGGGCGGGGAACCGCAACGAGCACTCGGCCGCGCGCTGGCGTGGGCCAACCAGCACGGCGCCACCGAGATCGATCTCCTCGTCGACGAGGCCGCTGGTGCACTGGCCCGCCGGGCGTCGGAGTTCACGATCCCGATCACCGTCTGGTGGGTGCAGGGTCGAGAGCTGCACGCCGTGGAGCCTGAAGCGCTGGCGGCGCCGTCGCCTCCCGACGCGCGCGCGGTCGCCCTGGCGCCGCTGCTGACCGCGGCGGGCGCCGACGTCGTCATCGAGGACGGTGTCGTCAAGGGCGAGGTGCTCGGTCTCGAGGTCGCCCGCGTCGTGCTCGACGGCGGCGACGCGCGGATCGAGGTGGGCGTCGGGCGTCACGACCGCGAGGCGTTCGCGATGGTGCACGGCAACCTTCCGGCCCCTGAGGCACTGGCGAAGGTGGTGGCCGCGGCGCGGGAGCACCGGAGCGCGGGACCGGTCGACCACCCGTTGCGCCGCCTCGTCCAGGAGCGGTGGCTGCGGGAGATCGTCCTGACCGAGCCCACCGTCGTGGGTGCCGCGGCCCTCGAGCGCGTGGAGGTGCCCGTGCTCAGGGACAGCGTCAAGGACGTGATCCCCGCGGCAGCCGCAGGAACCGACCCGCACGGTGAACCGGTGATCGTGGTCTGCTCGGTCGGCATCGACATCGACCTCGTCCCCAT
>JBEEGB010000176.1:0-4603 GCA_041166585.1 Acidimicrobiaceae bacterium | reverse complement strand
TCCGTCGCCTCGCTGACCGTCGTGAGCGCGGCTTCTGTCGTCAGCGGCACGATCTCGGAGATGGAGGCGACGAACGTCGTCTTGCCGACGCCGAAGCCGCCGGCGACCACGACCTTCACGGGGATCGGCGCGCTCATAGCGCCTGCAGCCCGTCGAGGACGCGCGTGAGGAGGCGGACGTCGGGTCGGGCATCGCCGATGGTGGCTCGATGGACCTGCACGTGGCCGTCTCCCAGCAGGTCGCCGACCAAAACCCTGGCCACGCCGAGCGGGATGCCGACTCGGGCCGACACCTCGGCCACCGACATCGGCTCGCGGCACAGCGTCACGATCTCGCGGGCCTCGTGGCGGGGCTCGAGCGCATCGAGGCCGGCACGGGTCGAGACCACCATCGCCTCGATGGGAAGGTCACCGATGCTCGCCCGCGTCCGACCACCGGTGAGCGCGTAGGGCCGCACGAGCCGCAGCTCGCGGTCCTTCGGCGTGTCGCGCTCCCAGTTCACGGTCACCGGAGCAGGGTGCCTTGCAGCTCTGCTCGCAGCTCAGGGGTGAGCACCGACCCGGCCCGCTCCACCAGCACCGCCATCTCGTAGCCGACGAGACCGGGGTCGCACCCGGCCTCGGCGGCGACCGCGAGGCAGGAGCCGTCGCTGATGCCGGTCACGAACAGGAAGGCGTTCTCCATCTCGATGATGATCTCGTTGACGGCGCCGCCGCCGAAGCGACCCGCGGCCCCGTAGGCCAGCCCGATCAGCCCGGCGGCCACGGCCGCGAACCGGTCGGCGGAGTCGCGGTCGAGTGCCCTCGACATCGCCATCGGGAGGCCATCCGACGACACGACCACCGCCTCGCTCACGCCAGGGGTGCGGTCCACGAAGTTGTCGACGAGCCAGCTGACGTTGCGGGCGGCGACGCTGAGCGTGGGCTCGTCCATCAGGCCGGATCCTCCTCGTTCGTTGCCGGTGCATCCGAGGTGCGGCCCCGTTGCAACCCGGTGCGGTAGCGAGCGAGCATCGCCCGGACGTCGTCGGGTGAACGCCGTCCCGCCGCGATCGCCGGACGTGGGGACTCGGCGACCGGACGGACTTGCTCCTCGTCCAGCGCGGCCCGCTTCGGCACCCTGCGCATGAGACCCGAGGAGGTGACGGCAGGTTCGATCAGCACCGGCGCGCCGAGCACGTCATCGCCGCTGAGCAGATCGTTCAGCCCTCGTTCGAACTGCGCGCCCTGCGGCACCGCTTCACCGAACGTCGTCGCCGGCGCCTCGAACGAAGGCGGGACCGCGGCAACCGGTTGCTGGACCTCGAACGGCTGGACCTCGAGCGACTCGTCGGGCCACTCGAGCTCCCACACGTCAGGGGCTCGCGCCGGCTCCGGCTCCGGCATCGTGGGCACGAGGCGCAGCTCGGGCTCGGGTGCGGCTGCGGGCGACGTCTCGGCGGGAGCGTCGGCGTCGACGACGAGGTGCATCGGGAGGTGCACGACCGCGGCGATCCCGCCGGCGGGCGAGGCCATGAGCCGGACGCCGACGCCGAAGCGCGCCGCGAGCCGGCCGATCACGGTGAACCCGAGCGAGCGGGTGAGCGCCAACCCGACAGGCGCAGGGCTGGCGAGCAGGACGTTCGCCTCAGCGAGCTGCTCCTCGTTCATGCCGATGCCCTCGTCGATGATCGTGACGACGTAGCCGTTGCGCGTGGCGCGGCCATCGACTTCGACACGAGACGCAGGAGGCGAGAAGTTGGTGGCGTTCTCCAGCAGCTCAGCGAGGAGGTGGCCCAGGTCGACCGCAGCGTTGCCGGTGACCTCCACCTCGTCGAAGCCGGCGAGGTCGACTCGGGCGTAGTCCTCGACCTCACCGATCGCCGCGCGCACGACGTCGACGAGCGCAACGGGCCGCGTGCGCTTGCGGGCGGGCTCCAGCCCTGCGAGCACGAGCAGCGACTCCGCGTTGCGCCGCATCCGGGTGGCGAGGTGGTCGAGCCGGTAGAGCTGCCCGAGCTGGTCGGGGTCGTCCTCGGCGGCCTCGAGCTCGTCGAGGAACTCGATCTGGCGGTCGATGAGCACCTGGTTGCGGCGGGCGAGGTTCACGAAGATGTCGCTGATGCCCTTGCGCAGGAGGTCAGCCTGCTCGGCGGCGACGTCGACGGCGACGGACTGCACCGAGTTGAACGCATCGGCCAGCTTGCCGATCTCGTCCTTCGATCGGATCTCGATGGGCTTGATCGTGGCGACCAGGTAGTGCTGATCGTCATCGTTCGGGTTGCGCAGGCCACTGACGAGGCCGGGGAGCTGCACGTTGGCCAGCTTCTGCGCTGCCGCCGTGAGCTTGCCGAGGGGCTGGGTCACGGCCCTCGCGAGCAGCAGGCCGAGCCCGACCGAGAGCAGGATCGCCGAACCCGCCAGGAGAAGGAACCGGCGCAGCGAGTCCACCGCGATGTTGTGGATGGTGACCGCTTGGTCGTCGATGGCTGCGATCTGGTGCGTGGCGGCGTCCGACAGGCCGGTCAGGCGACCGCGCATCGCGGCCTCCCAGACGGCGGCGTCGCCGTCGAGATGGAGCGTGGGGTCGTCGGCCGCGGCCAGCGCCCGTCGCTCGTACGCATCGGCGCGCTGCACGTCGGCGCCGACGGTCTGGTTGCGGACGTCGGCGAGGCCGTTGGCGTTGGCCAGACCCTCGTACACCCCGAGCCAGCGCTCGCGGTCGGTGACCGTCGCCTTCAGCTCGCTCGACTCCGTCACGGCCATCACGCCGCGGGTGAAGGACACCTGCAGCACCGCCCACTCGCTCGCGGTGGCGTCGGAGGCCCGGGCGAGCGCGGCGAGCGCGGCCGTCTGACGGGACAGCTGCGGGTCGTTGGTCTCATCAGCGATGGTGCTGACCAGGTTGCTGATGTTGTTGAGGATGTTCTTGTACCCGGTGAGGAAGAAGCTGGCGTCGGTGCCGAGGTTCACCGAGGAGCGGTAGGTCGCGAGGGCCTTCAGGTTGGTGTCGAGGCGGGCGAGCGCTTGGTCGTACGCGGTGCTCCCCGCGCCGCTGGCGTTGGCGAGGGCGTCCTTGAACCCGCTGATCGCGGTGTCCGTCACGGCCCGCTGCTCGGTCGTCACGGTGCGGTCGCCGCTGGCGACCTCCTTGCCGGAGAGCCCTTCTTCGATCCGGATCTGCTGGGCCATCGCCTGCGCGGCGGCGACGACGTCGATGCGATCGCGGACGCGCGCGCTCTCATCGGCCTGGGCTCGCCGGTCCGAGACGGCCACGGTGGTCACCGCGAGGAGACCGATCATGGGCACCGCGAGGATCCCCAGCAGCTTCGTCCGGAAGTTCATCGTGCGCAGCATCGCCCTGAGGATCGGCAATTCAGGCGACCGACTTGACCCCTTCCGCTAGATGAGGGGGCGGGCGTCCGGGCTGATCGGGGCGGGGAGGAAGGTCTCGCCCATCAGATGGCGGTCGACGGCCGCCGCGCACGAACGGCCCTCGGCGATGGCCCACACGATGAGGCTCTGGCCCCGGCCCATGTCGCCGGCGACGAAGACGTTGTCGAGGTTGGTGCGAAAGTCGCCGTCGCGCCCGACGTTGCTGCGGGGGTCGTACTCCACGCCGAGCTGGTCGAGCAGGCCGTCGTGCTGCGGGCCGAGGAAGCCCATGGCCAGCAGCACCAGCTCGCAGGCGAGCTCGAAGTCCGAGCCGTCCAGCTTCTCGAAGCGCCCGTCGATCATCGCCACCTCGTGGCCCACCAGGGCCCGCACGTCGCCGTGCAGGTCACCGTCGAAGCGCTCGGTGTTCACCGCATAGACCCGCTCGACGCCTTCCTCGTGGGCCGAGGCGACGCGGTAGATCATCGGGTAGGTGGGCCACGGGTTGCTCCCCGGGCGCTCGTCCGGGGGACGGGGCAGGATCTCGAGCTGGTGCACGGAGGCCGCGCCCTGGCGGATCGCGGTGCCGAGGCAGTCGGCCCCCGTGTCACCGCCACCGATGATGATCACGTGCTTGCCCTTGGCCGTGATCGGCGTCGCCTCGGGATCGAGGTCGCCCTCCTGGGCACGGTTCGACCACGGCAGGTACTCCATCGCCTGGTGAATTCCGTTGAGCTCCCGGCCCGGCACCGGCAGGTCGCGCCACGCCGTCGCCCCACCGGCCAGCACGACCGCGTCGCAGGCGAGGACCTCCTCGACCGGCACGTTGCCGCCGACGTTGGCCTCCGTGCGGAACACCGTGCCCTCCGCGGTCATCTGCGCGATGCGGCGATCGAGGTGGCGCTTCTCCATCTTGAACTCGGGGATGCCGTAGCGCAGCAGGCCACCGACGCGGTCGGCGCGCTCGTAGACCGTGACGTCGTGGCCAGCGCGCGTGAGCTGCTGCGCGGCGGCGAGGCCCGCCGGTCCTGAACCGACGACGGCGACCCGCGTGCCGGGGCGCACCGACGGCACGATGGGCACGACCCAGCCCTCGTCCCAGGCGCGGTCGATGATCTCGACCTCGACCTGCTTGATCGTCACCGGGTCCTGGTTGATGCCGAGCACGCACGCGGTCTCGCACGGTGCCGGGCAGAGCCGTCCGGTGAACTCGGGGAAGTTGTTCGTCGCGTGCAGGCGGTCGATCGCTT
>JBEEGB010000175.1:0-2604 GCA_041166585.1 Acidimicrobiaceae bacterium | reverse complement strand
GGGCGATCGCGTCAGAGCTGCTCGGCCGCCACGGCGAGGCCGACGCCCTCGTCGAGATCTGGAACGGCATGCCGTTCTTCTCCCCGGTCTGGGAGCGCCGCCCGAAGGTCGTGCTGCTCCACCACGTGCACGCCGAGATGTGGAAGATGGTCCTCGGCGACGAGGCGCCGTTGCTCGCCAAGGCAGGCGAGCTGTTGGAGTCGCGCATCGCACCCGCGCTCTACCGGCGCACGCGCATCGTGACGCTGTCGCAGTCCTCGAAGGAGGACATGATCACCCAGCTGCGCTTCCGTCCTGACCGGATCGACGTCGTGCCGCCGGGGATCGACCCGAGGTTCTCGCCGCGCGGGGAGCGATCGGACCACCCCCTCGTCGTCGCGGTCGGGCGCCTCGTGCCGGTGAAGCGCTACGACTTGTTGATCCGCGCCGCGGCTGAGGCCCGCAAGGCGGTCCCCGGCCTGACGCTCACCATCGTCGGTGACGGATACGAGCGAGCGATGCTCGACACCGTCGTCCAAGACGTCGACGGCACCGAGTGGGTCACCTTCGCGGGACGCATCACCGACTCGGACCTCGTCTCGCTCTACCGGCGGGCCTGGCTGGTGGCGAGCGCGTCGGCGCGCGAGGGCTGGGGCATGTCGCTCACCGAGGCCGCGGCGTGCGGGACGCCGACGGTGGCCACCCGCATCCCCGGCCACGTCGACGCGGTGGTCGATGGCGTCACCGGCATCCTCACCGACGGGACGATCGACGCGCTCGGCGCGGCCATCGCCCGCGTGAGCAGCGACGCGTCCCTGCGGGCACGTCTCTCGGAGGCGGCAGGCGCCCACGCCGCCGCGTTCACGTGGGAGGCCACCGCGACCGGCATCATGCGAGCCTTGACCACCGAAGCCGAGCGCCGCCGCCGTTGACCGCCTCCTCGGGCGGGCGCCGCCGAGGACGGCACAGCGCCCCCACCCGCCGCCGGCTGCTACGCGCCAGCACGGTCACCCGCGTGCTCCCACTCAGCGGGCTGGCGCTCCTCTGCTACGTGCCACTGCTGTTCACCGCCCCCGGCGAGGTGGGCGCCGACACGAAGAGCTACCTCTACCTCGATCCGGGCCGGCTCCTGCGCCGGGCGGTGTCGATGTGGGACCCGCACATCGGTCTCGGCACCGTCTCCCACCAGACCATCGGCTACATCTGGCCGATGGGGCCGTGGTACTGGCTGTTCGACACGCTCCGCGTGCCGGACTGGGTGGCCCAGCGGCTTTGGCTCGGCACCATCCTCTTCGCCGCCGGCGCCGGCGTGTGGTTCCTCCTCCGGACCCTGCGCTGGGATCCGTTGGCCTGCACCATCGCCGCGTTCGTCTACGCGCTGACGCCCTACACGCTCGCCCTCGCTTCGCGCATCTCGGTCATCCTCCTCCCGTTCGCCGGGCTCCCGTGGATGCTGGCGTTCACGATCCGCGCCATACGCAACGGTGGCTGGCGGGATCCGGCCCTGTTCGCGCTCGTGGTCATGTCGGTCGGCGGTGTCAACGCGACGGCGCTCGTCTTCGCGGGCGTGGCGCCGCTGCTGTGGTTCCCGTTCGCGGTGTGGGTGGAGCGCGAGGTCTCATTACGGCAGGCCGCCACCGCGTTCCTGCGCATCGGCGTCCTCACGTTGGTGACATCCCTGTGGTGGATCTCGGGGCTGATCGCGCAAGGCAGCTACGGCATCGACATCCTGCGCTACACCGAGACCGCGAAGGTCGTCGCCGCCGCGTCCGTCGCGCCCGAGGTGCTGCGCAGCCTCGGCTACTGGTTCTTCTACGGAGGCGACCGCCTCGGCCCGTGGATCGAGCCGGGTCGCGACTACACGCAACGCCTGTGGGTGCTCGCGGTGACGTACCTCTCACCGTTGCTCGCGTTCATCGCGGCGACCGTGGCCCGCTGGAAGCACCGTGCCTACTTCGTCGCGCTGGTGGCGGTCGGCACGTTCATCGCGGTCGGGGCCTACCCCTGGGACGATCCCCCGCTGACGGGCCAGGCGTTCAAGGCGCTGCTGCTGTCGGACAAGGGCCTCGCGCTGCGCAGCACGCCGCGTGCGGTCCCGTTGCTCACGCTCGGCCTGGCCGTCCTCCTCAGCGCCGGGTTCGTGAGCGTGGTGCGCGCCCGCCCGCGCTTGGCTCGTCCGCTCGGCGCGGGGCTGCTCGCGCTGGCGGTTGCCGGCCTTCCGCCGCTGTGGACCGGCGGACTCGTCGCGGGCAACCTCTCGCGTCCTGAGACGTTGCCGTCGTACTGGACCGCGGCCGCTAGCTACCTCGACTCGCGCGGCTCGTCGACCCGTGTGCTCGAGCTGCCGGGGAGCGACTTCGCGTCGTATCGGTGGGGCAACACGGTCGATCCCATCACGCCGGGGTTGATGGATCGGCCGTACGTCGCGCGAGAGCTCATCCCGTATGGCTCGCCCCCGTCGGCCGACCTGCTCAACGCGTTCGACCGGCGTCTGCAGGAGAACGTGCTCGATCCGCAGGCGGTGGCCGCGATCGCGCGGATCATGGGTGTCGGCGACGTCGTGGCCCGGAACGACCTGCAGTACGAGCGGTTCCGCATCGCCCGCCCGTACGACGTAGTGGCGCT
>JBEEGB010000174.1:0-4726 GCA_041166585.1 Acidimicrobiaceae bacterium | reverse complement strand
CACGCAGCCGGCGCGCCACGCCCACGCCGTCAGGCCTGAGCAGTCGAAGGAGTCGGGCCCACTGGCGCCCCACGAGTACGGCTTCCCGAGCTGCGCCCGCGCTGCTGAGATGACGGCGTTGACGTCGTGGTTGCTGGATGGTGCGGGACCGGGATCGACCGATCCGCCGCCGCTGCCTGAGCGGCTGCTCACCTGCTGGGTCTGGCGGGCTGAAGCTCGGGCCTGTGCCCTGGCCTGCTCCTCTGCGGCCTTGCGGTCCTGCTCGGCCTTGACCAGCTTGGACACCTCGGCGTCGGTCTGGTTCTTCAGCCGCTGCAGCTCGTCAGATGCCGACTGCGCGCTCGACCGCTTGGAGTTGAGGTCGTTGGTCTTGGCCTCGGCCTGGCCCTTGGCCGCGTTCAGCTGGCTGATCTGGGTCTCGAGATCGTGCTCGGTGGCCCTCAGCTGGTCGACGAGCTGCTGCCGGTTGCCGGCGGCGGCGCTCAGGTAGCTCTGGCGCTGGCCCAGGTCGGCTTCGTTGCCGCCGGTCACCGCCGCCGGGGTGTTGTTTCCACCACTCACGTAGGCCTTGATGGCATACGAGCGGATGTCGGTCTTGTGCTGGTCGCGCTCGGCCTGGGCCGACTGGACCTTGGCCTCGGAGTCGGCGACCTGCTGGCTCAGGTCATCGAGCTCGATCTGGGCGGCGTTGGCCTGCTCGGCGTACTGCTCGATGGTGGCGCCCAGCTGGCTGATCTTGCTGGCGATCTGGGCTGCCTTGGCCTTCTTGTCGCTGATCTCGTCGGCCTGAGCGGTGCCGGGCAGGGCCCCGAGGCTCACGACCAGGAGGGTTGCCGCGACGAGCGCGAGGGTACGACGGCGTCGGTTCACGGCTGCCATGCGGCCAGGACTGTAGCAAGTGGTTGACAAATGTTGCGAACTCGTGACGGCGCGCGTCTCATCGTGGCATCAAAAGTAACGATGCATGACCCATCGGCACGGGGATGCCAAGCCCTGAGGCCGGCCCTCCGAGAGCCCTCAGGTGAGCCCGACGGTGCTTGACATCACTCCCACTCGATGGTGCCGGGCGGCTTCGACGTGATGTCGTAGACCACGCGGTTCACGCCGGGCACCTCGTTGATGATGCGGCTCGACATCCGTTCGAGGAGGTCGTAGGGCAGCCGGGCCCAGTCCGCGGTCATCGCGTCGTCGCTCGTGACGGCCCGGATGACGACCGGGTGGCCGTAGGTGCGCTCGTCTCCCATCACGCCGACCGAGCGGACGTCGGCGAGGAGCACGGCGAACACCTGCCAGATCTCGCGGTCGAGATCTGCCTTCTTGATCTCCTCCCGCACGATGGCGTCGGCGCGGCGCAGGAGCGCGGCCCGCTCGCGTGTCACCTCACCGATGATCCTCACGCCGAGGCCAGGTCCGGGGAACGGCTGGCGCCACACGATCTCCTCAGGGAGGCCGAGCTCCTCCCCCACCCGGCGGACCTCGTCCTTGAACAAGCTGCGCAGCGGCTCGATCAGCTCGAAGTCCATGTCGTCGGGCAGGCCACCGACGTTGTGGTGGCTCTTGATCTTGGCCGCGTCCTTGGTGCCCGACTCGATGACGTCGGGGTAGAGCGTGCCCTGCACGAGGAACCGCGCGTCCGACAGGCCGCCAGCCGCGCTCTCGAACTCGCGGATGAACCGCTCACCGATGGCTTTGCGCTTCTCCTCAGGCTCCTCGAGGCCTTCGAGGCGCTCGAAGAACCGGTCGGCGGCCCGCACGTGGATGAGCTCGATCCCCTGGTTGCGCCGGAACGTCTCGACCACCTGATCAGACTCGCCCTCGCGCATGAGCCCGGTGTCGACGTACACGCACGTGAGCTGCGAGCCGATGGCCTTGTGCACGAGCGCGGCCGCCACCGCCGAGTCGACGCCTCCCGACAGGCCGCACAGCACCCGCTCGGTGCCGACCTGGGCGCGGATCGCTTCGACCTGCGTCTCGATGATCGAGCTCATCGTCCACGTCGGCAGGCACCCGCACGCGTCGTAGAGGAAGCGCTTGAGGATCTCCTGGCCGTGTGGTGTGTGCACCACCTCCGGGTGGAACTGCACGCCGAACAGGCCTGCATCGCGCCGCTCGAACGCCGCGGCGGGCGTGTCGGGTGTCGACGCGATGACCGTGAAGCGCTCGGGCGCGCGGGTGATGGTGTCGAAGTGGCTCATCCACACCGTCTGCTCGGCGGGCTGGTCGTGGGGGAAGAGCAGGCCCTCGCCGAAGACCTTCAGCTCGGTGCGGCCGTATTCGCCGCGCCCCGTCTTCGCCACCTCACCGCCGAGGTCGCGCGCGATGAGCTGCGCTCCGTAGCAGATGCCGAGCGTCGGGACGCCGACGTCGTAGACGGCGGGGTCGATGGACGGCGCGCCGTCGACGTGCACCGAAGCGGGGCCGCCGCTGAAGATCAGGCCGGCGGGCCGGCGCGCTCTGATCTCGGCCGCGGTGATCGTGTGCGGGACGATCTCGGAGTACACGTGCGCGTCGCGCACCCGCCTCGCGATCAGCTGCGCGTACTGCGCCCCGAAGTCGACGACCAAGACTGTCTGGACGTCGTGCTCGGCGGTCATCCCGTCACCCGCTCACCACGACGAGCTCGGCCTTCTGGAGCTCCTTCACGGTCTCGTAGCCGGTGAGCGCCATCGTCTGGCGCAGCGCTCCGATGAGGTTGCGGCGGCCGTCGCCCTCGTGTGCCGGGCCGAACAACACCTCCTGCAACGTGCCGACGGGCTCGACCGGCACGCGTGAGCCGCGAGGAAGCGAGCGGTGCGCGACCGGCATGCCCCAATGCCAACCCCGGCCCGGTGCCTCGGTGGCGGCCGCGAGAGGAGCGCCGAGCATCACGGCGTCGGCACCGCAGACGATGGCCTTCGCGATGTCGCCTCCGGTGGTCATGCCGCCGTCGGCGATGATGTGCACGTACACGCCGGTCTCGTCGAGGTGACGCATGCGCGCGGCGCGGGCGTCAGCGATCGCCGTCGCGCTCGGCACGCCGAGCCCGAGCACCTGCCGAGTCGTCGCGGCGGCTCCAGATCCGCCGCCGACGAGGATGCCGGCTGCGCCGGTCCGCATGAGGTGGAGGGCGGCCTGGTACGACGTGCAGCCGCCGACGATCACGGGCACGTCGAACTTGCGGATGAACGACTTGAGGTTGAGCGGCTCGACGGCGCGCGACACGTGCTCGGCCGAGACGACGGTGCCCTGGATGATGAGCAGGTCCGGCTCGGCCTTCAGGATCTCGTCGGCGAGCGCCGAGGTGCGCTGGGGACTGACCGCAACCGCGCTGATCACCCCGGCAGCCTTGATCTGCTCCACACGCTCGACGACGAGCTCGGGCTTGATCGGCGCGGCGTAGAGCTCCTGGAGGCGGACGGTGGCCTTCTCCTCCGGCAGGTCGGCGATCTCCGCGAGCACGGCCTCGGCGTCCTCGTAGCGGGTCCAGAGCCCTTCCAGGTGGAGGACCCCGGCCGCGCCCATCTGGCCCAGCTCGATCGCGGTGGCGGGTGAGGTCACGCTGTCGCAGGCGGAGGCGAGCAGGGGCAGGTCGAACTGGAACGCGTCCACCTGCCAGCTGAGGTCGACGCACTCAGGATCGCGGGTGCGGCGGCTGGGCACCACGGCGACCTCGTCGAGGCTGTAGGCCCTCCGAGCTGACTTGCCGATCCCGATCTCGATGTCGGCCATGCCCGCGTCCCTCCCAACGGGAAAAGGACGAGTGTAGTGACGGCCCAACGCGACCCTGTCACTACACTCTCTCCATGGGAGACCCAGTCAGTCCGTTCCCCCACGATCCCGACGAGGGGCTCTACCCCGAGAAGTTCGCCAAAGCCGGGCTCACGTTCGACGACGTGCTGCTCGTGCCGGCAGAGTCGTCGGTCATCCCCAGCCAGGTCGACACGCGGACGCGCCTGACCCAGTCGATCCAGCTGGCCATCCCGATCGTGTCCGCGGCCATGGACACCGTCACCGAGGCTCCGTTGGCCATCGCCTTGGCCCGCGCCGGCGGCATCGGCATCATCCACCGCAACCTGTCGATCATCGACCAGGTCGCCGAGGTCGACCGGGTCAAGCGCAGCCAGTCGGGGATGATCGTCGACCCCGTCACCCTCCCCGCCGAAGCCCTGGTGCGCGATGCCCTGGCGCTCATGGCTCGCTACCACATCTCCGGGGTGCCGATCACCGACCCCGCGGGCCGGCTCGTGGGTCTGCTCACGAACCGAGACCTGCGCTTCGTGGATGACGTCGACCAGGCCATCGACAACGTCATGCGCCGCCCACCGCTGATCACCGGTTCCGTCGGGACCACGCTGGAGCAGGCGAAGGAAGCGCTCTGGAAGCACCGCATCGAGAAGCTCCCGATCGTCGACGACGACGGCATGCTGCGCGGGCTCATCACCGTCAAGGACATCAAGAAGCAGACGCAGTACCCAGAGGCGACCCAGGACGAGCGGGGCAGGCTCCGTGTCGGCGCCGCCGTCGGCGTCGGGGCCGATGCGCTCGAGCGAGCCGAGGCCCTCGTCGCCGCCGGTGTCGACGTGCTCGTCGTCGACACCGCCCACGGTCACAGCCGAGGCGTGCTCGACATCGTCAAGGAGGTGAAGGGCCGCTTCGCTGTCGATGTGATCGCCGGCAACGTCGCGACGGCCGAGGCGGTCGACGCCCTCGTCGGTGTCGGCGCCGACGCGGTGAAGTGCGGTGTGGG
>JBEEGB010000173.1:0-6310 GCA_041166585.1 Acidimicrobiaceae bacterium | reverse complement strand
ACGGCCGCGACGATGGCGTCGGCCGCAGCTTCGGACCACGTGACGAGCCACGCCAAGCCGTCCGGCCCATGTTCGGCCTGCACGATCACGTCGATGGCGGCGAGCTCCGCCGCGACCGAGCCGTCGGCGACCACGACGACCTCCGACGGGCCCGCGAACGCCGAGGGCACGCCCACGCGGCCCTCGCCCGCCACCTCGCGCTTGGCGACCGCCACATAGACGTTCCCGGGGCCGACGATCACGTCGACCGCGGCGACCGACTCCGTGCCGTACGCCATGGCGGCGACAGCCTGGGCCCCGCCGATGGCGTACACGGTGTCCACGCCGGCGATGCCGGCCGCGGCGAGCACGACGTCGGGCACCCGGCCGTCGCGGCCGGGAGGGACGCACAGCACCACCTCGCCGACACCAGCGACGCGGGCGGGCACGGCGGTCATGAGCACCGTCGAGGGGTAGATGGCCCGCCCTCCCGGGACGTAGCAGCCGGCGCGGTCCACCGGGCGGCGCAGGGTGCGCACGACGAGCCCGTCCTGCTCCCACCGCACGTCGGGCGTGGCCTCGGCCCGCTGGAACGCGGCGATGTTCGCGGCCGCGGCTTCCAGCGCGGCGCGGAGCTCGGGGGCGAGGGCCTCGAGGGCCCGCTTCACCTCGGCGTCGGGGACAACGAGGTCCTCGACCGCGACCCCGTCGAAGCGATGCGTCAGCTCACGGACCGCGGCGTCGCCGCGCTGGCGGACGTCGCTCAGGATGGCCCGGACGGCCGCGACGACCTCGCTCTCGTCACCGGCCAGCGGCGGACGAGGCAGCCGTCCCCGCAGGTCGGCGACACCGCGGAGGTCGATGCGGCTGAGCACGAAGGCCACGGTAGTGGGAAGCGGTAGGCGCCTCCGCAGTAGAAATCACCCATGCAGCTGGAACGCGACCGGGCCGCACTCTCCTCGATGACCACGGCGCTGGCCGATCTGACCGAGCGTCTCACGGCCATGGCCGAGAGCTATTCGGGCACTCCGCGTGAGGACGTCGCCAGCGATCTGTTCGAGGTGGAGCGGGCGCTGCGGACGGCCGCCCGACGGCTCGACCGTCTGCTCGGCACGATGGGTGGTGGCCGGGGCCGCGGCACCTGAAAACGGGCGAAGGCTCCCGAGAACGGGAGCCTTCGCGGGCGACATCAGGCGGCGGATCCCGATGTCGCAGGAACCAGGTGGCGGGAACCTGGTCGGGAATCACCATACCCCCACGCGCAGCAGAAGCGCACGACGGGAAGGCGTCAGCCAGCGATTCCAGCAGAAGGGCAGAACCCGGCCAAGATGCACATTTCGCACCGCGGTCGCCGAGCGGTGCAGACCCGGCGACCGTGGAGGATGACGCGCAGGCTGAACGGTCCCCGTTCGGCTGCGGGGACCAAGGCGTTCAGCTCGTGCTCGACCTTGACCGGATCTGTCTGCGTGGTGAGCCCCAAGCGGACCGAGAGCCGACCCACATGGGTGTCGACCGGCAGACCCGGAAGCCCCATGGCCACGCTGCGGATCACGTTGCCGGTCTTGCGGCCGACGCCCGGAAGCGTGACGAGGTCCTCGAGTGCCTGCGGCACCTCTCCCCCGTAGGGATCGACCAGCGCGCGGCCCATGCCGATCAGGCTCTTGGACTTGTTGCGGAAGAAGCCGGTCGAGTGGATGAGCTCCTCGAGCTCGCCGACGTCCGCGGCGGCGAGCGCCTCAGGGGTCGGGTACTTCGCGAACAAGACCGGTGTGACCATGTTCACGCGCTCGTCGGTCGTCTGCGCGGAGAGGATCGTGGCGCACAGGAGCTGGAACGGGTTGTCGTGGTTGAGCTCGCACAGCTCCTTGGCCGTGCCCGGGTACTCCTCGGCGAGCAGCCGGATCGTCTCCTTCGCTCGTCCCTTCGGTGTGCGCGGCCGCGGCGGCACTAGGTCACACCGACACCGACCAGGCTGCCGATCGCGAACGTGATCGCGGCCGGGACGAGCGTGAACAGGACCTGACGCCCGATCGCGAACCACGGCGCCCGTCCCGTGAAGCGGGCGACGGTGACGCCCACGGCGATCGCCGCGATGACGGCTGCGATGAGGGACAGGAGGATCGCGCCACCGTGACCGATGAAGAACCACGGCAGCAACGGCACGAGCGCGCCCGCGGAGAACGCGAAGAACGACGATGTCGCGGCACCCTTCGGCGAGCCCAGCTCGTTGGGGTCGATGCCGAGCTCCTCCCGCGCATGGGTTTGGAGCGCGATCTCAGGGTCGCGCATCATCTCCTTCGCCAGCTCGCGGGCCCGGTCGGGGTCGACGCCTCTCGACTGGTAGAGCTGGCTCAGCTCGACGGTCTCGACGTGCGGGTTGCGCAGCAGCTCGCGCCGCTCCATGTCGAGCTCTCGTTGCAGCAGCTCGGTCTGGACCCGCATCGAGTTGTACTCGCCTGCGGCCATGGAGACCGCGCCGGCGATGAGGCCCGCGAGCCCAGCCAGCCGCACGATCCCGGGAGCGGGGTCGGCGCCCGCCACCCCGAGGATGAGGCCGAAGCTGGAGACGAGACCGTCGCTCACACCGAACACGGCAGCCCGCGCGGCACCACCCCGAACGTCACGGTGGTGGTGCTCGGGCCGGGGGGCGAGCTCGGGCGCTTCCATCGACCCGTAGCCTAGGGGGCTCCCATGGCTGCCCCCTTGACCCGTTACGACCACGAGCTCGACACGCTCACCGAGCTGCTCGGCGACGAGCCCGGCTACCGCGCCCGCCAGGTGTGGGACGGGTTGCACCAGCGGCTGCTCGATCCCGAAGCCATGACCGAGCTGCCCAAGCCGCTGCGGGAGCGCCTCACCGAGGCTCTGCCCCCGGCGCTCGAGCTGGTCACCGAGTCGGTGAGCGAGGGCGGCGAGACGGTGAAGTCGTTGTGGAAGCTGGGGGGCGGGGCCGCGGTCGAGACCGTCTTGATGCTCTACCCGGACCGCGCCACGGTGTGCGTCAGCACGCAGGCGGGTTGCGCCATGGGGTGCGGCTTCTGCGCGACCGGCCAGGCGGGGTTCGAGCGCCACCTCACCCGAGGCGAGATCGTCGAGCAGGTCGTCCGCTCGATCCAACGGCTCCGCGAGATCGAAGGGACTGGGATCGAAGGGACTGGGATGGCCAAGCGCCGTTCGGTCAACACGGTGTTCATGGGCATGGGCGAGCCGTTCGCCAACTACGACAACGTCTGGGCCGCGGTCGAGCGCCTGCACGGTGCGATCGGCATGTCGGCGCGCCACATCACGATCTCGACCGTCGGGGTCGTCCCCGGCATCCGGCGGCTGACCGCGGAGCAGCTGCCGGTCAACCTCGCCGTCTCCCTCCACGCCGCCAACGACGCGCTGCGCGACGAGCTCGTGCCCATCAACCGTCGCTACCCCCTGGGCACGCTCGGGGCCGCCTGCCGCGACTACCTCGCGGTGAAGAACCGTCGGCTGTCGTTCGAGTGGGCGCTCATCGACGGCGTGAACGACCGCAGGAGCGACGCAGTCGAGCTGGCCGAGTACGCGCGGTCGCTGCGCGCGCACGTGAACCTCATCCCGCTGAACCCCACGCCGGGCTACGCGACGAAGGGCACGTCCGCCGCGGGGGTCAGAGCCTTCCGCGATCGGCTCACCGAGCTCGGGGCCAACGCCACCATCCGCCGCAACCGCGGCACCGACATCGACGCCGCGTGCGGCCAGCTGCGAGCAGCAGCCTCGATCGCCGAACCGAAGGTCCGACGGCGGGCGGTCAACGTACGAGCACGGTGAGGTTCTCCTGGGCGCGGATCGCGCGCACCAGGTGCTCGTGCGGACCGACGGTCACGCCGGGCCACAGGACCGACTGCTCGACGCGGCCCTCGACGATCGCGCCCGCCCCGATCACCGACTCGCCACCTGACCACGCCAGGTTGGCTGCCAGGTAGTCGCGCGGCGTGCCGCAGTCGAAGCACGGCGTTGGCTCCGGGAGCGCGATGACCTCGACCGCGTCGCGGGTCGCGGCGGCGTCACGCCAGCTCGCTTCGTAGAGCCCCGAAGGCTCGGCTTCCAGCGACGCGACCTCCGGCCACGGCATCAGAGCCCCGGCGACGACCATCCTCGGACCGAAGCCGGTGGTCGACAGCACCCGGATGCGGACACCGTCCCATCCGTCGAGGAGGAGGCCCATCGAGGACGGGCACCACGTGTCGCCGTTGGCCACCAGCACGGGCCGGCCGCCGACCCAGTCCCGCAGCTGGCCGAGGGCACCCGCGGTGCCGAGCGGCTGCGGGTCCTCGAAGGACAGGTGGACCCTGCCCGCCAGGTGCGCCTCGAGCTGCTCCCGGCCGTGGTGCACGTTGACGGCCAGCGAGTCGGTGATGCCGTCGAAGCGGGCGATGGCGTGGTCGACGAGCGCCAGGTCGCCGACCGGGCACAGCACCTTCGGGCGAACCGTCGAAAGCGGGCGAAGGCGCTCGCCCGCACCGGCCGCCAGGACGACTCCTGCCAGACTGTCAGCCATGGAGACCCGCCGTTGGCTGAACCCGACCCAGCCTCAGACGATGCAGATCGCGGTCTTCCTGCTCTACTTCCGCGCCGTCACCACGCTCCTGTTCGGCCTCGAGTCCCAGTACCTCGTGGTGCCCGGCTCGACGATCAGCGGCGGAGGGGTCTCCAACCTGGTGCTCCGGATCGGGCTGCCCATCGCCATGGCCGGGTCGGCGTACCTCATCGCCAACGAGCGCAAGCGCGGCTACCTCCTCGGTCTCGTCGTCGCTGGCCTGCCGCTGCTGTGCCGGCTGCTCGTCGCCTTCGGCGTGAGCTTCAGCGCGATCAAGATCGGCAGCGGCGTGAAGCCGTGGGACTACGACACGATCGGCCTGCTCTTCGAGGTCGCGCTGTTCGCGCTGCTGCTGCACACCCAGTCGCGGGACTACCAGCGCATCTGGTTCAAGTAGTTCGAGGAGCGCGCTACCTGCAAGGATCGGCGCATGGCTGACATGCTCACCGTCTCCGGCGCCGAGGGCCTCAAGGGCGTCGTCGGGCAGCACATCGGGTACAGCGACTGGCACCTCGTCACGCAGGAGCAGGTGAACCTGTTCGCCGAGGCCACGGGCGATCACCAGTGGATCCACGTTGACCCCGAACGAGCCAAGGCCGGTCCGTTCGGCGGCCCGATCGCGCACGGCTACCTGACGCTCTCGCTCGGCCCGTACTTCCTCCCCAAGATGTGGCGGGTCGACGGCTTCTCGATGGGAGTGAACTACGGGTGCGAGAAGGTCCGCTTCCCTGCGCCGGTGCCCGTGGGCAGCAAGCTGCGGTGCGGGGCAACGGTTGACGCAGTTGACGAGATCGCCGGTGGCGTGTCCGTGACGATGACGCTCACGTTCGAGGTCGAGGGCGCGGCCAAGCCGAGCTGCGTCGCGCAGGTGGTGTACCGCTACTACGTGTAGCGCGAGCGTGCCCGTCTCGCTCAGCTTGCTGGCGATCCTGGCGGTCCGCACACGTTGTTGTGGATGTCCTGGGCCAGGGCGTGGATGGCCTTGGTCAGCTCGGTGTTCAACTTCAGCTCGAGCTCCTGTTCGTTGAAGTCGTGGTCGGCCTTGCGTTGTGCGAAGTCGGCCTGGCGGTTCTGGCCGATCATCACGAACGTCGACAGGAAGATCGCTTCGAGCGACACACCCAAGGTGAGGGTGGGCCACGGGTTCTTCTCGACGACCAGCATCCACGCGATGAACAGAACGATGTGGACGTAGACGAACATCATCGACCCTGCGAACTTCGTGATGATGTCTGCGACCCGAAGCTGTACGTCTGCTGATCGGTGGTTCTTGTGAGCGATGACGACTGGATGATGTGCAGGCGCAGTCTCAGTAACGGCCACCACGGGCCTCCTCGATAGACAAGCCGTGCATGCCCCGCGACGTTCGGAACGCCCACCCGTTCGGCATGCCCAAGCCTGGCATGGACCCACACAGCCACCGGGGATCGTCCGGCCGCCACCGAACCAAGTCCAAGCGGTCTGCTGTCCCCACCCACGAACGCCGCGGTCCTCAATGTTTCGTGTCGACGTAGAGTTCGCGCTGGCGAGCACGGTTGTCGCCATGTGGGGGATGGAACGATGGCAACGGACAAGAACGGCGAAGCTGCAACACCGGGCACAACACCAGCGGGGGCCAAGACTCGGAGAACGGTGAGCCGCCGCACCCTGGCGTACTCCTTGATCGCATCAGTGGCGCTCTTCGTGGTTGCCGCCCCGCTCGGCGATGACCAGCACGGCATAGGCGAGCATCACCCCGTGGTCGCTGTGATCGGCAACGTCGTCTTT
>JBEEGB010000172.1:0-5213 GCA_041166585.1 Acidimicrobiaceae bacterium | reverse complement strand
CGAGGGTTGGTCTTGCATAGACGTACCTGTGACGTCTAGCGCCGTAGTGGCCGGCACGGAATGGCCGCGCCATCACGTCGCGCCGGTCGCTTCGTCACCTTCGTGCCGTTCGCTCCCCTGGCCGAGCCCGGCTCAGGGCAGAGCCAGCAGGAAGTCCTCCGGCTCGCGGTAGGCGGCGCTCACGGAGACATCGTTGGCCCGGGCAACCTCTGGATGGGTGTGCCGTGCGCCCTCGAGGATCGACTCGGATGAGGATCGTGCGTCATAGGGGCAGATGAGGGTCACCGGCCACGACGCCAAGACCAGGTTGAGGATCGATTCGTATCGGGTCCACTCCGCGACCTCGGCCTGGGAGCGGCCGGCCCACACAGGCTCTCCGATGATCCGGATCCACCGAGCGCCGCTCTCGACGCGCTCCTTCACGAAGGAGCGGTAGCTCCTGAGCGCCCCGGTTGGAGATCGGTACCACTCGGCAGAGTCGTGGAGCTCGACGCGGACGGCGTCGTCTCCCAGGGCGTCGCGGAGCAGGCGGATCTGCCGGTCGTTTGTCACCACCAGCAGGCAGTCGTCACGCGCGATGCCCTCGAGGAGGAACGGAAGGGTGGACGCGAGGTACTCGGCATCGGAGTCGTAGATGAGGACCCGGTGCTCGAGGAGCTTCGATCCGACGGTCGCCGTGCCGCCGGCCAGACGATCCACGCTGACCCCGAGCGCACCTGCAAGCGCCACGAGGCTTGCGAGGCGGACGTCCCGGCGGCGACCGGACTCGATCTGGGCGATCGCCGCACAGCTCAGACCCGAGCGGTGGGCGAGGGTCTCGCGGCTCCACCCCGCGTGCTCTCGTGCTGATCGGAGTGAGCTGCCGAGTGGGGAGGAGGCCACGCTTCCCTTTCGTCCCGGGATGTCAGAACCGCGCCAGAGGGGTAGGGTGTGTCATCTGACGTTGTCAGTTGACACACCCTAGCGTCGCAGGACCCAGATCATGACTGAGCTGCACCAGTTGGAGGACGCGGACGGTCGCCACGCCCGCTGGGTGGCGATGTGGCAGGAGGCGGTGCGGGCCAGCCGCTCCGCGATGGGCCTCACCGAGCTGGCGAGCGCACGGTTCCTCGAGCTGTCGCCCCGCGGCGCCGAGCTGCTCGGCACGACGGTGGAGGGTGGTGTCGGACTGAGCTACCTCGACGTCGTCGAACCCCCGCGCGCGGCAGCGGAGTCGTTCCGGCTGGCGCGTGAAGGGATCCTCGACGGAACCCGAACTCGACGCCGGCTCAGGCGAACCGACGGTTCGACGGTCGACGTGCAGTCGACCGGATGGGCCATCCGTTCCCCTGCCGGCGCGGACCTCGGGCTGTGGCTGGCTTGCGAGGTGCCGGCATCCGTGCATGCCGCGGTGGCAGACGATGTGATCGCTCCTTCGTTCCCGAGGCAACCCGCCTCACAGCTCAACGGCGATCGTGTCACCCTCGACGATCGCTGGCGCGTGACCCACGTCCGCTCGAGCGCTGACTCGTTGCTCGGCCGGCGCGTCGAGGAGCTGCTCGCGACCTCTCTCATCGAGCTCACCCACCCTGACGACATCGCTGCACTCCTCTTCGCGCTGGCGCGCGCCACCACCGACGAGAGCGCGCGGGCGCTCGTCCGGTTGCGCCATCAGGACGGCACGTGGCGCGTGATCCAGGCCGCGCCGGCGGTCTTGGACGGCGACGGCACGAGGCCCGTGGCCTTCACCTTGGCCGCAGAGGAGGAACCCGACGCGTCGGAACCCGGCGTGCTCGGCGACATCCCCGGGCTGCTCCGTCGCATCGCTGACCAGATCGAGGCCGCGAACCTGCTGGCGCCCTTGGCCGAGACCGCAGACGCCCTCGGAGTCGCGAGCACGACAGACCTCACGCCTCGCCAATGGGAGATCGTCTCCCGTCTGGTTCGGGGGCAGCGTGTGGCAGCCATCGCCGCCGAGATCTACCTGAGCCCGAACACGGTCCGGAACCATCTCAGCGCCATCTTCGCCAAGGTCGGGGTCCACTCGCAGACGGAGCTGCTCGCGCTCTATCGCAACGAGCGGCGCAACGACCCATCCGACCGGCGATGAGCGCACGCGTGAAACGACAACAGGCCAGTGACGAGAGTCCGCCGCTGACCTGCTGGTTCGACTGGTGGTCGGGACCGGCGTCGATCCGGTGACCTTCCGCTTTTCAGGCGGACGCTCTGCCGACTGAGCTACCCGACCGTGGCGGCGGCGCTGGGGCGCCTACCACGCGGTCCCGACGGGATTTGAACCCGCGACCTCCGGCTTGACAGGCCGGCGTGCACTCCAAACTGCACCACGGGACCTCATCCCCCTGCGTGGGGGAACTCGCAGGGTAGAGGCGGGTCAGAGCACCCGCAAGCTGCTTGGTCAGCCACAATGCCGCGGTGCAGGTCACGGGCGGCGAGCGGCGGCCGGCGAGCGACTTCGGGGCGCCAGGCGTCGTCGCTCACTTCCGCGGACCGTTCGCGGACGGTCCGCCGGCCGCGGCGTTGCGGGTCGACACACCACCGCTCGACCGGTTCGGGATCGCAGAGCTGCGCCGGATGATCGTCATCTACCTCGTGTTCGTCGTGAGCATCAGCAAGGCCGTCGCCGCCCGCTTCCTTCGGCTCGGTCGCGGCCGCACGACCGTCGAGGCCGCCGCCAACGGCGTCGTCGACGGGTTCGAGATCCTCGGCCCGACGTTCGTGAAGCTGGGCCAGCTGATCGCCTCCTCGCCCGGCGTGTTCCCGAAGCAGCTGGCCGACGCCGCCCTCCGCTGCCTCGACGACGTGCCTCCGTTCGACGGCGACACGGCGAGGGAGATGATCCGCAAGGACCTCGGGCGGACGCCGGCGCAGCTGTTCAAGAGCTTCGACGAGAACCCGCTGTCTGCCGCCTCGATCGGGCAGGTCCATGCGTGCGTGCTCCCGGACGGCCGCGAGGCGGTCATCAAGCTCCAGCGTCCCGACATCCGCGAGCGCATGACCACCGACCTGCGGATCATGCACCGGCTCGCCAAGACCTTGGAGCGGCACACGAAGATCGGCCGCAGCGTCAACGTGGTCGGCGTGGTGGAGGACCTCCACGCGGTCACGTTCCAGGAGCTCAACCCAGCCGTCGAGGCGGATCGTCAGACCCGCTTCCGCGCCGCCATCGGCGCGTTCGGCGACAACCACTGGATCACGGCTCCCGAGGTGTACTGGGACTACTGCGGTCCGCACATGATCTGCATGGAGCGAATGTCGGGCGTGCCGCTGGACGACTTCGAGACGTTGCGCCAGCGCGAGGTCGATGGCGAGATGGTGCTGCGCCGTGGCGTGAAGGTGTGGATGGAGGCCGCCATGGTCCACGGCCCGTTCCACGGCGACGTGCACGCCGGCAACCTCTGGGTCCTCGACGACGGTCGTGCCACGTACCTCGACTTCGGGATCATGGGCGAGCTGAGCGACGAGTGGAAGCAGCTCCTCCGCGACCTCTTCATGACGTCGATGATCGACGGCGACTACACGCGCATCGCTCGGGCCTTCAAGCGCGTCGGCGCGTTCCCCGAGGAATCGGGCACCGACGAAGAGGTGGGCATGCGGATGCAGCTGGTGTTCGGTCCGATGCTCGACGTCGGCATCGGCCAGGTCAGCCTCGGCGAGGTCTTCAAGTCGATCATCCAGATGATGGAGCAGATGGCCGGCACCAGCCCGCGCGAGCTGATGCTCGTCACGAAGCAGCTGCTCTACTTCGAGCGCTACGCCAAGGTCCTCGCCCCCGAGTGGGCCCTTGCCCGCGACCTCTTCCTCGTGAAGAACGTGTTCCCGGCCGAGGTCGCGGCAAAGGTGGCGGAGCTGGACATCACGCTTCCCGATTGAGGCTGTCGCGCCATTTGGTGCGTGTGTACGATGCCCTCCAATCGGGTCGGCCGCGGCTGGCCCGGAAGCGATGCTCCGGACCCTGGTAGCGCTTCATCTGCAGCGCCTGAAGCCAGGAGACCGCTATGGCTCTGAGCGAGCCTTCGTCCGCGACCGTCGACCGCCGGGACAAGCTTGCGCTTGCCGGGCTCGCAGGCGATCGCATCGTCCTCTGGATCCGCGGCGAGCACGACGGCTCCACGATCGCCGCGCTGTCGGAGACCATCGCTCGGGCGATCACCGTCGACGAGGGTGACCTCGTGCTCGACTTGAGCGAGGTGCAGTTCATGGGTTCGGCGGCCGTCGGCGTGATCATCCGCACCCGTGAGTTCCTCCGCCTGCAGTCGCGGACGCTGGTGCTGCAATCCCCGTCCTCGGCGGCCCGGCGCGTCCTCGACGTGTGCGGGGTCACGGATCTCGCCGCACCGCGATGAGTTTCGCCCTGTGCGACCGTCGGCACGATGAGAAGGCCGAAAGCATCGACGACGCCAGGAGGCTGCCATGCCCCGCATCACCCCCAACCTCTGGTTCGACACCGAGAGCGAGGAGGCCGCGGAGTTCTACGTCTCGGTGTTCCCGAACTCGAAGATCACGAACGTCACGCACTACAACGAGGCCGGCCCGCGACCGGCTGGCACGGTGCTGACGGTCGACTTCGTGCTCGACGGCCAGGAGTACACCGCGATCAACGGCGGTCCGCAGTTCACGTTCGACGAGGCGATCTCGCTGCTGGTCAACTGCGCCGACCAGGAAGAGGTCGATTGCTACTGGGACAAGCTCTCCGAGGGTGGCGAGGAGGGCCAGTGCGGTTGGCTGAAGGACAAGTTCGGCCTGTCGTGGCAGGTCGCCCCGGAGGGCATGGTCGAGGTGCTGAACGATCCTGACCCGGCGCGCGGCGAGCGAGCGATGAAGGCCATGCTCGGCATGAAGAAGCTCGACGTGGCCGTGCTGCGAGCGGCCGCCGACTCGGCGCAGTTGACCTTGCCCCCGAATAGTGGACCGCTGTTGTGACAATTTGGCCCTGTCTTTCAGGAGCCAAGCATGCCAAGGCACTATCCCGCTGAGCTTCGGCGGCAGACCTGTGAACGGATGCTCGCGGGCGAGGCGGTGAAGGACCTCGTTGTTGAGCTCGGCGTGTGCAGCCACACCTTGTATCGCTGGCGACGTCAGGCTCTCGTCGACGCCGGCCAGCGTCCCGGCACCAAGAGCTACGACGCCGATCCGTTGGTGGCGGCCCGCCGGCGGGTCAAGGAGCTCGAGGCCGAGCTGAAGCTGGTGAAGGCGGCGAGCGCGCTGTTCGAGGA
>JBEEGB010000171.1:0-3393 GCA_041166585.1 Acidimicrobiaceae bacterium | reverse complement strand
GAGCTTCTCCACCGCGCCGAACCTAGGTCTCCCACGGCGAACTTCGGAGCGAACGTTGCGCAAAGCGCAACGTTCGCATCCAACATTCGCTGTGTGGCGGGTGGGGTGTCAGAAGCGTTGGGTGCCGGTCCAGCTGCCCGTGTTGATCTGGCGGCCAGCGGCGTTGGCCTCGTCGAGCTGCTTGCGGCGGTGGCGGGGGCGTTCGGCGTCGGGACGGGCGATGGCCTCGGCCACGTGGCGCAGCAGCTCGTCGGCGTGGAAGGGGCGCACCATGAACGCGTCGATGCCCGCCTGCCACGAGAACATCTGGTTGTTGGTGCCCTGGGCGACCAGCGCGCAGCGGCTCGTAGCGATGGCCGGCTCGACGTTCGAGCGGATGGCGTCGAGCAGCTTGAGGTTCTGGCCGATGCCGCCGGTCGACAGGTCGAGCACGACGCACTGCGGACGAAGGAAGGCCACCTGGGCGAGGGCCTGGTCGTGGGACACGGCGCGGTCGGCCACGTAGCCGGCGCGCTCGAGCAGGCGGCAGAGCAGCTCGCAGGCGTCGTCGTCGTCGTTGACCACGAGCACCTTGGCCGGGGCGGTCGCGACGACCTGGTCGGGTTGGGCCCGCTTGCGCTTCGCCTTGGCCACGGCGATCAGTCCTCGGCTGTCGAGGGCGTGACGAGCTCGCGCTGGTCGGCGGCGGCCTCGCCGCGCTCGAGCGCTTCGAGCACGTGCATCGCGATGTCTGCGACCTTCACGTCGTCCTCACCGATCCCCATCCCCGGGCCGACGCCCTTCACGCCGTCGTCGATCATGATGTAGCAGAAGGGGCACGCCGTGGCGATGCGTGATGCGCCGGTGGCGATGAGCTCGCGCGAACGGGCGTCGTTCACCTTGGTGCCGATCGTCTCTTCCATCCACATCCGTGCGCCGCCTGCCCCACAGCACATGCCCTTGGTGCCGTTGCGCTCGGCCTCGACCACCTCGACGCCGCCGAGCGAGCCGATCACCTTGCGCGGTGCGAGGTACACGTCGTTGTGGCGGCCGAGGTAGCAGGAGTCGTGGTACACGATCCGCTCGTCAAGCCTGGCGCCGCTGAGGTCGAGCCGGCCCGACTCGACCAAGGTCTCGAGCAGCTGGCTGTGGTGCACCACCTCGTACTGCCCGCCGAGCTGGGGGTACTCGTTCAGCAGGGTGTTGAAGCAGTGCGGGCACTGGGTGATGATCTTCTTCACGCCCATGCTGTTGAGCGTCTCGATGTTCTGCATCGCCAGCATCTGGAAGATGTACTCGTTGCCCGATCGCCTCGCCGGGTCGCCGGTGCACAGCTCGGCGGGACCGAGGATGGCGAAGTCGATCCCCGCCCGCGTGAGCAGCTTGGCCATCGCGATCGTGACCTTCTGGTTCTTGTCGTCGAAGGATCCGGCGCAGCCCACCCAGTAGAGGTACTCGTGGTCGAGCGCCTCGGTGCCGTCGACGATGGGCACGCCCTCGACCTTCGAGGTCCATGCGGCCCGGTCGCTCTGGCTCATCCCCCACGGGTTCGAGGAGTTCTCCATCGACCGGTAGGCGGTGCCGAGCTCGGTCGGGAAGTTCGACTCCATGAGCGACAGGTAGCGCCGCATGTCGAGGATCTTGTCGAGGATCTCGATGTTCACCGGGCAGATCTCGTCGCACGCCCGGCACGAGGTGCACGACCAGATCTCCTCGGGCGTGATGCGCTCGAACAGCGAGTCGGAGCCGATGGTGATGTGGGGGACGATCCCGATCGGTGGCGACACCGGTGGCGTGCCGGTGGCGGCCATCACCTCGCCGGTCTTGAGGACGATCTCGCGCGGGTCGAGCGGCTTGCCGGTCGCGTGGGCGGGGCAGACCGAGGTGCACCGGCCGCACATCGTGCAGGCGTCGGTGTCGAGCAGCTGCTTCCACGTGAAGTCCGAGACGGTCGCGGCACCGAAGGTCTCGAGCTCGGTCTCGGTGAGGATCGGCAGCGGCTTCATGGCGCCCTTGGGCCGCTCGCGGTCCCGCAGGTACATGTTCAGGGGTGAGGTGAACATGTGGCGCAACATGGTGACGGGCAGCATCACGAGGAAGGCGAAGAAGCACAGGACGTGCACCAGCCACCAGGCCTGCTGCCATCCGTGCGCGCTCTCGACGTTGCGGACGAGCCACGACAGCGGGTAGCCGACGAAGCTCCACTTCTCGAAGTCCGGGCGGCCCTGGAAGGCGATGCGGAACGCCTCGGCCGCGAACCCGCTCAGACCGAGCAGCAGGAAGACGCCGAGGATGGCGCCGTGCTCGGGCTTGGTCTTGATCCGGATGCGGTACGGCCGCTGCACGTAGCGGCGGGCGATGGCCCAGCCCACCCCGATGACGAACACCAGACCGGCGGCGTCACCGACGAACGCGTAGGCCCGGTAGACGTCGCCGTGGAGGAACTTCCAACCCTCAGGCGCCTGCTCCTGCCACTGCGACACGTTCGTCACCGCGAAGAGGATGAGGAACGAGAAGTAGATCATCGAGTGCATGACGCCGGCGACCGGGTCGCGGAGCAAGGTCTGCATGTACGCACCGGCGCGGAAGTCGCGAAGGCGGCGCTTGACGTTCTCCCCGTTCGTGGCCCGCCGGTCCGGCGCTCCCCGCTCCCAGTTGCGGACCCGGTAGCTGAACAGCACCGCGCCGTAGAGGAACAGCACCGGCAGCACCGTGTAGAAGCCCAGCTTCCACGCCGCAGGGATGTTCGTGAACACCTCGCGCTGCACGGGCGAGCTGTCGAACCACTCGGTGGCGAGAGGCACCGCCCCCGACGCGATCGAGTAGAGGGCGAACACCACCCCGAGACCGATGACGAGGTGGTGCGGTCGGATCCTCTGAGCCATCGTCGCGAAACCTACTCGGCGGCGATTTGACGTCGAAACCTCGGGCTCTTGGGAGCCGTCAGATTTCAGTCAGGAAGATGACCATTCCACGTAATCAGCGCGGCACGCAGGCGAAACCCCCCGTCCCTCGGTTCGCAAGACATGATCAATAAACGACTCCAACGCTTGCGCGGCAAGAGCGTTCGGGACCTCTGGCAGGATCGCGAGACCCGCCGGATCTTCGGACTCCTCTTGGCGGGCAAGATGATCGGCATCCTCACGCTCCTCGGAGCGATCAAGGGTGTGTCCTGGTACTTCGGCTCTGCCGCCGGTGCGACACCACTGCAGACCCCTGCGGCGCAGACGGACTCCTTCGTGAGCCCGATCAACACCATGTGGGTGCTGGTCACAGCCTTCCTGGTGTTCTTCATGCAGGCCGGCTTCATGGCTCTCGAGGCCGGGTTCGCTCGTTCACGGGAGTCGGTGAACGTGCTGCTGGAGTGCGTGTTCGACACGTGTCTGTGCGGCCTCCTCTACTGGGCCGTCGGCT
>JBEEGB010000170.1:0-2610 GCA_041166585.1 Acidimicrobiaceae bacterium | reverse complement strand
CCGAAAGATCCCATTGCTCTGAAACGGCGCCCGAGCTGCGCCATTAGAACGGGTGACGTGGCTGTCGCGCTCGATGCTGTCCTTCCGATGAAGGCCGTCTCGGGCGAGCTGCCGGCCGACGACGAGGGCTGGGCCTACGAGATCAAGTGGGACGGCATGCGCGTCCTCGCCGTGGTGGAAGGCGACTCGGTTCGGTTGCGGAGCTCGAACGGCAAGGACGCGACCGGGAGCTATCCCGAGCTCGCCGCCCTCGCGGACAGCCTCGACGGTCACACCGTGCTGCTCGACGGCGAGGTCGTCGCGTTCGACGACGACGGGCGGCCGAGCTTCGGGCGGCTCCAGCAGCGCATGCACGTGACCGGCCCCGAGGTCGCGCGCCGGGTGGCCGAGACGCCGATCCTCTACGTCGTCTTCGACCTGCTGCACTTCGACGGCAACGACACGATGCCCCTCCCCTACCTCGACCGGCGCTTCCTGCTGAGCGAGGTGGTCGAGCCCGGTGACCACTGGCAGGTGCCGGGCCACCAGATCGGTGACGGCGCATCGCTCCTCCAAGCGACCAAGGATCGGGGTCTCGAAGGCGTGATGGCCAAGCGGGTCGACAGCGTGTACCTACCCGGCAAGCGCTCGCCGGCATGGCGCAAGGTCAAGGCCCGCCGCCGCCAGGAGATGGTGATCGGCGGGTGGCAGCCCGGCGAGGGTCGCCGCGAAGGCGTGATCGGGAGCGTGCTCGTCGGGCACTACGAAGACGGACGGCTCCGCTTCGCAGGGAAGGTCGGCACGGGCTTCAGCGATCGCGAGCTGCAGCGCCTGACCGACCTCTTCGCGTCGCTGGCAACGGACGAGTGCCCGTTCGACCCTCCGCCGCCGCGCTTGATCGCGCGGACGGCGCACTGGTTGCGGCCCGAGCTCGTTGCCGAGGTGGAGTTCGCCGAGTGGACCGAGGACGGATCGCTGCGCCACCCCGCGTACCTCGGGCTGCGCGATGACAAGGACCCGACCACCGTGGTGCGCGAGCCTTGATGGTGATGGCGGCCGACCGGATCGAGCTCACCGTGCCGGCGGACCCGCGCTACCTCGACGTCGCGGTCGCCGCGATGGAGGCGCTCGCCGAACGCGCCGGTGTGCCGGCGGACGATCTGGCCGGGCTGCGCGCCGCAGTCCACGATGCGCTCGAGGAGCGGCTGGACGGTCAGGGCGCGCAGGGCCAGGTGCACCTCACCTACGAGGTGGGCGACGGCTTCCTCGGGGTGCGGGTCCTCGACGATCGGACCACCGGCACCACCTCGTAGGCGCAGTGCGTGCCCCCGCTGAGCAGGTGAGCCACCCGTTCGACCGTCGCGGTCGGGAGCACCTCACGGATGAACTCGAGCTCCGTGCCGCACGCGGTGCCGTAGCGGGATGCGACGGCGAGGATGGCGCAGTTGTGCTCGACGATGCGGAAAGAGCCGTCGCCGAGGTCGATCGCTTCGGCCAGGTAGCCGTCCTCGTCGAGGATCTTGGTGAGCTGGGCCACCTGGTCGGGCAGGTCCTTGCCGGCGAGGCGGGCGGTGGCGCCTTCCACCCGGCGACGACGACGGCGCTCGAACAGCCGGTCGAGCATGGCGGGGTCTTCGTCCTCCACCTCTTCGAGCAGGTCGAGCACGATCGAGCCGTAGGCCCGCGGGAACAGCCGGTCGCCACGCTCGGACAGGCGGTAGAGGTGGTGCGGACGGCCGGGTCCGGAGCGCACCTCGCGGTGCTCGACGAGGCCGTCAGCGGCGAGGCCGGCGACGTGCTGGCGGACAGCGCTGACCGTGATGCCGAGCTCCGCGGCCACGTCGTCGGCGCGGGCCTCGCCCGCCTTCTTCAACGCGGTGATGAGAGCCCGCCGGGTGGGCGCGAGGGTCGCGAGGCTGGCGGTGTCGGGCCCGGGCACGCCGGCCAGCCTACGGGTTTCGACAGCGATCGGTCCGCAAACCGCGTGGCGCCAAGGGTCAGGGGTCGCGGAGGTACGGGGCTTCGGCGTCGGTCAGCTCGGCGCCGATGGCGTCGACGGCTTGGGCGTCGGTGAGGACGACGAACGTCGCCTCGCTCTCGACGCAGACGCGTTCCTTGTAGTCGATGATGGCGGCGGTGGTGCGGATCTTCTCGGGGCCCTGGTCGGCGATGCGAGCCTCGACCCGGTAGGCGCGCCCGACGCGCACGGGAAGGAGGAAGCGGCTCGTCGTCTCGGCGGTGACGGCGAACTTGCCGCCGACCGCGATCGTCGCCCACGACTGCGCCTCGTCCAGGATGGCCAGCGTGAGGCCTCCGTGCACGAACGTCGGAGCGCCCGAGTAGGTGGTGTCGAGCGTGAACTCGGCGACGACCATGCCGGCCTCGTCGTCGTGTTCGAACGGGATGCGCAGCCCGCCCTCGTTGCGACGCTCGCACACGAAGCAGTTGGAGTCGAAGCCCCAGTTCTCGTTGAGCAGCCGGTGGCGAGCCATGCGCGCCAGTTTCGCGCTAGCTGTGATTCCTAGGGACGTTCTTCAGGGTCCCTGACGGGTGCATGGGTCTCCTTGAAAACTCGGGTTTGCCGACTCGAGAGACCAAGGAGACCCAATGCGGTTGCACCGTAACGCCCGA
>JBEEGB010000169.1:0-4785 GCA_041166585.1 Acidimicrobiaceae bacterium | reverse complement strand
CGGCGCGATGGTGGCCTTCGCCACCGGGACCTTCGGGGGCCTCGACGTGCTCTACAACAACGCCGCCGTGCAGATGTCGGGCACGCTGGCCGAGTGCACCGAGGACGACTGGGACCGCACGATCGCCACCAACCTCGACGCGGTGTTCTGGGCCTGCCGCGCCGCCATCCCCGCGATGCTCGACGGGGGCGGCGGGTCGATCATCAACACCGCGTCGGTGCTCGGGCTGATCGGCTCCGAGGGCTACGTCGCCTATGGCGCGGCGAAGGCGGGACTGGTCGCGCTCACCCGGCAGATCGCGGTGGAGTACGGGCCGACGATCCGAGCCAACGTGATCGCGCCGGGCTCGATCGACACGCCGCGGTTTCGCAAGGTCGCGGACGAGATGGACGACGGCGGCGCGTTCATCAGCGGCCTGACGAGGGTGATCCCGCTGCGCCGGCTCGGCACCGCGGAGGACGTCGCCGGCATCGCCCTGTTCCTCGCGTCCGACCAGTCGGCCTACGTGTCCGGAGCGATCATCCCCGCCGACGGCGGGCTGGCGGCGCTGCGCTGATGGACACGCGCGTGTGCCTCGTCACCGGCGGCGCATCCGGGCTCGGCGCCGCCGTCACCGCGCAGCTGCGCACCGAGGGCTGGGACGTGGTCGTCGCCGACCTCGACGACGCGGGTCCGGGCTCGGTCCGCTGCGACGTCCGGGTGGACAGCGATGTCGCTGCCGCGGTCGCGGCCGCGACGGAGAGGGGCCCGCTGCGCGGCCTCGTGCTGTCCGCGGCGGTCGAGACCCGTTCACCCATCGTGGAGTGCAGCGACGACGACTGGCGACGGGTGATCGACACGAACCTCAAGGGTCCGTTCCTGTGCATGAAGCACGCGGTGCCGGCGATGGTGGCGGCCGGTGGCGGGTCGATCGTGGCGATGGGCTCGACGCTCGGAGCCATCGTGGCGCCGCAGTACCCGGCGTACTGCGCGTCGAAGTACGCCCTCACCAACCTGTGCAAGCAGGTGGCGATCGAGCACGCGCGCGACGCCGTGCGGGCCAACGTCCTGTCGCTCGGTCCGACGGACACGGGTCTGTTCGTCAGGCTCACCGACATGGCGCCCGACCCCGAAGCCGTGCGCGCCGGCGTCGCCGCCAACCTCCCGATGGCTCGCCTCGGTCGCGCGTCCGAGGTGTGCGCGGCCGTCTCGTTCCTGCTCGACGACGGGTCCGCCTGGACCAGCGGCGCGGTGCTCCCGCTCGACGGCGGCCTCGCGGCCCGGAGGATGTGAAGTGCTCGTGAAGCGAGCGCTTCACGCCGGCCGCGCGAGCGCATGCTCGCCGGACGGCGATGGGTGTGGGGCGCAGCCTCACGGAAGGAACTGAAGTGGCGGTGGAGGGGTTCCGTGTGCTCGACGCGGACGCGCACGTCGTGGAGCCGGCGCACGTGTTCGCGAAGTGGTCGGCGCACGGCACCGCCGCGATGGACCTCCCGCCGGACACACCCTTCACCATGTGCGGGGACCTCGAGCTCGTGCGTGATCAGCTCGACCACGGGTTCGACCCGCCGTCCTACCTGCGGGCGATGGACGCCCAAGGCATCGATGCCGCGGTCGTGTACCCGTCGATCGGGTTGTTCGTGCCGTTCCTTCCCGCACTCGGGCCGGCCGGGTCCGCGGCGGCGTGCCGTTCGTACAACGACTGGCTCGCCGACTGGTGCGGCCACGCGCCGTCGCGTCTGGCGGGTGTCGCGCTCGTACCGCTCGCCGACGCCGACCTCGCCGTGCGCGAGACGCGCCACGCGTGCGACATCGGCTTGGTCGGCGTGCTCGTCCGGCCCAACCACCTCTACGACCGCAACCTGGGCGACCCCTACTACGACGAGCTCTGGTCTGCGTGCCAAGAGCTCGGGCTGACGGTGTCGGTGCACGAGGGGATGGGCCTGCCGGAGGCGGCGGGTCCGACGATCGGTGCCGATCGCTTCCGAGGCTTCGCCGCGCGCCATGCGCTCTCGCACCCGATGGAGCAGATGGCCGCGATGGCGAGCCTCGTCCTCGACGGGGCGCTCGAACGTCACCCCGACCTGTTGGTGGCGTTCCTCGAGTCGGGCACCGGCTGGCTGCCCTACTGGCTCGATCGCCTCGACGGCCACATCGAGTGGCTCACGCCCGAGCGCCCGACCGCCACCGAGCTTTTCGAGCGTCAGTGCGTGATCTCGAGCGAGGCCGACGACAGCTGCATCGCCGCCGTCATCGATCACGTCGGTGCCGACCACATCGTCTGGGCCAGCGACTTCCCGCACCCCGACGCCATCTACCCGGGCGCGCCCGAGGCGTTCCTCACCGAGTGCCAGGAGCACGGCGTCGACGCCGACGACGCCCGCACCATCCTCTGGGACACCCCCCTCGCCTTCTACGGCCTCTAAAAGCGTTTCACCTGATCGTTTGTGCGGTTCTGAGTCGGAAATTCCCCGACTCAGAACCGCACAAACAGGTGAGCGAGCTCAGCTCAAGCCGTAGAGGCGGGCGGCGTTGGTGCCGAGGAGGTTGTCGGTGACGGTGTCGCCGAGCTCGGCGGTGAGGCGGCGGACCTCGTCGACCGTGCCGGGGAAGTCGGAGTCCCAGTGCGGGTAGTCGGACGCGTAGACGAGCCAGCCGTCGCCGAGCTGCTCGACGCAGGTCTCGAGCAGCGGCTCCTCCGCCTCGAAGCTGAAGAAGCACTGGCCTCGAGCGAGCAGCTCGCGGGGATCGGTCTTCATCGCGGGCAGCAGCTCGGGGCGCTTCTCGAAGTGCTCGTGCATCCTGTGCACGAAGTAGGGCACCCAGCCCGTACCCGACTCGAGGAACGCAACCCGCAGCCCAGGCAGCCGGTCGAGCACGCCGCCCATGGCGAGCGCGGTGAACGCCACCATCTGGTCGACGGGGAACGACAGGCAGTGGACCTGCGCGTAGTTGGCGAAGCGACCCGCGCCCGGCATCTCGACGTTCATGCCAGGGGCCGAGTGGACGGCGACGGCGAGGTCAGCGTCGACGCACGCCTCGAAGAAGGGGAGCAGCGCAGGGTCGTCGAGGTTCTGGTCACCGACCACCGGCGGCACGGTGATGGCTACCGCGCCCGAGCGGGCGACCCGCTGCACCTCGCCGATCGAGCGCTCCACGTCCTGCAGCGGGACGGTGGCGACGCCCTTCAGCCGCGCCGGGTCGTGCCCGCACACCTTCGTGAGCAACCAGTCGTTGTACGCCTTCGCGACGTCGAGCGCGAACCCCGCGTCGTCATAGGACGTGAGCCCGATGATGAGCCCACCGAAGAGCACCTGCACGTCGATGCCCTCTGCGTCCATGTCGGCCAGGCGTTGATCCAGGTCAGCCGCGCCGGCGGCGCACGCCGGGCTGATCGCGGTGTCGATGGGCACCCCGCAGCCGGGCCCGTCCTGGGTGGGGTAGAGCTTCGAGCCGATCTGTGCCACCCAGCGCTCGCCCGAGCGTCCCGCGCTCAACCAGCCCGGGCGGGCCTCCGCGAGCTCCGTCCACGCGAGCGGGTCCTCGTTGACGTGCGCATCCGCGTCGATGACCGTGGCCAAGCCCGTCTCCTTCTGAACCTGACGTGTGCGTCAGGTAGTGTGACCGAGATGGCGCTCGAGATCCACATCGACCGCGAACGCTGCATGGGGTCGGGCAACTGTGCGTTCCATGCTCCCGCCACCTTTGATCTCGACGACGAGATGAAGGCCATCGTGATCGACCCGGCCGGTGATCCCGAGGACAGGATCCGCCTCGCGGTCGACGGCTGCCCGACGCTCGCCCTCTCGATCAAGGACTGACGAGGGTGCTCGGCATCAGCGACGACCACGTCGCCCTCCACGCGACTGCCCGCCGCTGGGTCACCAACCACTGCCCGCCGTCGGTGCCGCGCGCGTTGCTCGACGCCGATGACGAGACGATGCCGCCGTTCTGGAGCGAGCTCGCGGAGCTCGGGTGGTTGGGGCTGCACCTGCCAGAAGACGTCGGCGGCTCGGGCTACGGGTTGGCCGAGCTCGCCGTCGTGCTCGAGGAGCTCGGTCAGGCCTGCGCGCCGGGGCCGTTCCTCCCCACCGTCCTCGCGTCGGCCGTGATCGACCGGCTCGGGAGCGACGACCAGCGGGCCGCGCTGCTCCCGGGGTTGGCCGACGGCTCGGTCATCGGGGCGGTCGCGTTCGTGGACGGCCCGGTGCTCGGCGCCGGCTTGGCCGACCTCATCGTCGTGCCGGTCGAAGCCGGGTGGGGCGTCGTCCGCGCCTCCGACGCGACGGTCACGCCGCGGCCGAGCGTCGACGCAACCCGGCGCGTGGCTGACGTCGCCTTCGACGCGGACTGGGTCGAGGTCCTCGCCGGCGATGGCGACGCGGCGATGCCCGAAGACCTGGCGATGGCGCTGCTCGCCGCCGAGTGCAGCGGCGGCGCCGCGTGGTGCGTCGAGACGGCTGCCGAGTACGCGCAGGTGCGCGAGCAGTTCGGCCGGCCGATCGGGCAGTTCCAGGGCGTGAAGCACCGGTGCGCCGACATGCTGTGCGCGCTCGAGCAGGCCCGTGCGGTCGCGTGGGACGCGGTCCGGCCGGCCGATGGCGACGAGGCGCACCTCACCGCCGCGGTGGCGGGCGTCATCGTCCCTGAGGCGTTCTTCCGCTGTGCCAAGGACTGCGTCCAGGTGCTCGGTGGCATCGGCTTCACCTGGGAGCACGACGCCCACCTCTACCTCAAGCGGGCCGCGGCGATCCGAGCGCTCACCGGCGGTGGACCCCAGCGGTGGCGCCGGCGCACGTTCGCGCT
>JBEEGB010000168.1:0-4972 GCA_041166585.1 Acidimicrobiaceae bacterium | reverse complement strand
GTCGGTGACCTGGCGGCCGGCGAGCAGGAACGCGCCGAGGTCGCACAGGTTCTGGCGCCCCATGGCGCACGACGGGCAGCGGCCGCAGGAGGGGACGAACCCGAGAGCGACGTGGTCACCGGCGACGAGGTTGGTGACGCCGGGGCCGACCTCGACCACCTCGCCAGCGCCCTCATGGCCGCCGATGATCGGGAACTGCTGGAGGCCGAGCATCTCGGCGATCTCCGCGGGCATCACCATGTCGCCTGACACGAGGTGCTCGTCCGAGTGGCAGAGCCCCGAAGCTGCCAGCTTCACCAGCACCTCGCCCTGCTTGGGCGGGTCAAGGGTGATGTCCTCGACGCTCCAGTCGGTGTGCGGTCCGTACAGGATCGCGGCCTTGGTGTCCATGCATCCCCCCTGTGGGATCGAGTCTTCACGCCATGCTAGGGCGTCTCCGGACGTCGGTCACCTTCGCTCGACCTCGTGCAGCCCGTCGTGCTCGCGCCACCACGTGATCACCAGGTGGTCGCCCTCCGCCCGCAGCAGCGAGACCTCGGTGACGTCCACCTTGAACAGGTGGAACGGCCCCGGCGGCTCCGTGCCGAGCGTGGCCGCCCATGCGTCGATCGTGGCCTGGTCGAGCACCTCGATGCCCCGGCCTGCCACCTTGGCGTCGCCCGTCGGGATCTCGGGCCTGTCAGGCGCGCTGTGCAGCGCGAGCCGGGGGTCCCGCTGGAGATCCCGCGCCTTGCGCGCCCCGCCCATGCCCCCCATCCACAGCTCCCCGAGGACGAACTGGACCTCGGTCCCGCTCAGCCGCGGTGACCCGTCGCGGCGCAGCGTGGCGAGCAGCGCGTGCCGATGCGACCGCATCCGCTCCTCCGCCACGCGGGCGAGCTCGGGAGCGGCCGCCACCACCTCGCTCCACGCCGCCATCAGCTCCCTCGCACCTCGTCGAGGAACGCGACCACGGCGTCGTTGAACAGGTCGTTGCGGTCGCCCGCCACCATGTGGCCGGCGCCGGCGACGTCGACGAGCCGGGCGTGCGGCACCAGCTCGAGCAGCTCGCGTGCGCCCTCCTCGCTGAGCAGGTCGCTCATGCGTCCGCGCACCAGCAGCGTCGGGATGGTGAGGGCGCGCGCCGCGGCCATGAGCCGGCCGGGCTCGGTCATCGACGACCGCGTCTCGTCGATCGACCCGAACCGCCCACCGACGAAGCGGGGGTCCCAGTGCCAGTACCAGCGGCCGTCGTCGCGGAGGCGGACGTTCTTGCGCAGGCCGGAGAGGTCCTTCGGTCGTGGCCGGTGAGGGTTGTACGCGGCCACGGCGTCGGCCACCTCGTCGAGCGACGCGAAGCCGTCGATGTGCTCGGTCATGAACTCGCCGATGCGGGCCACGCCGCTGGCCTCGATGCGGGGCGCCACGTCGACCAGCACCAGCGCGGTGGCGATCGGCGAAGGTGCTTCAGCGATCGCGGTGAGCGACGCGATGCCCCCGAGCGATGCGCCGACGAGCGCCGGGAGCTGGTCGAACCCCGTCGCCAGCGCAACGACATCCTTCGCGAACCCGTCGAGGGAGTAGTCACCGTCGGCCACCCACTCGCTGTCACCGTGGCCCCGCAGGTCGACCGTGTAGGCGCGCCAACCCTTCTCGGCCAGCACCAGCGCGGTCGTCCCCCATGCGTGCCGCGTCTGACCGCCGCCGTGGAGCAGCACGACCGGCGGCGCGCCTTCGTCGCCGTACACGTCTGCGGCGAGCGCGACGCCATCACCGGCGAGCGTTGTCGTGGCCATGTGGCGCACGATACGTCAGGACGCAGCGGCCACCTGGAGCACATCGTCCACGTACGCCGTCGAGTGGTTGTAGTTCCACAGTGCGCTGCGCAGCCTCGCCGGGTCGCTTGCGCCGTTGGCACAGAGGTGGTTGGCCGCGCTGAACACGGCGTCGGCCAGGTCGTTGATGTCGGCGCGACCGTCACCGTCACCATCGACGCCGTAGGCGCTCCACGTCGAAGGCAGGAACTGCATCGGCCCCCGTGCCCCGGCGATCGAGACCCGTCCTGAACCCGCCCCTCCCGACTCGACCTGGTGCACGGCGGCGAGGACCGCCGGCGGGAGGCCGGGGCAGGTGGCGGCAGCCCGGGCGTACACGTTCGACGGCTCCGTCGTGGGAGGCACGGTCGACGCGGGAGCGACGGTGGTCGTGTCGGCGAGAGAGTCGGTCACGGCGTGCGCCGGCGTCGGGTCGTGGGGTGGCGTCCGGACGGTCGATTCGGACGCGGAGGCACCTTCGCCGAGCGCCGAGAGGGCGGCCGCGGCGGTGATCACCAGCAGCGAGCAGACGGCGCCGACCCTCACCCGGCGCGCGAGGGGCGAAGCGGCGGCCGGGGGCATTTGTCTGGTCTTCCCATCGGTGTGTGAGATCAGTCACGATGGGGGCGAAAGATGCGGGGACGATGGACACCCCTACCGACCAGTAGGTAGGCTCCGGCCGATGGAAGACCTCGCGCTCTTGGCCGAGCTGGCCCCGACTGCCCGGCGCCTGATGGACCGCCACCTCTCCACCACCAAGGAGTGGTTCCCCCACGAGCTCGTCCCGTGGGCCCGCGGCCGTGACTTCGAGGAAGCTGAGGACTGGGACCCTACTGAGGTCCCCATGCCCGACGGGGTGCGGAGCGCCTTGTTCGTGAACCTCCTCACCGAGGACAACCTGCCGTACTACTTCCGCACCATCGAGCGCATGTTCGGGGCGGATGACGTGTGGGGCGAGTGGGCCCGCCGCTGGACGGCCGAAGAGGGCCGCCATTCGATCGTGATCCGCGACTACCTCACCGTGACCCGGTCGATCGACCCCGTCGCGCTCGAGCGCGCCCGGATGCACCAGGTGTCGAGCGGTGTCGTCCCCGAGCCGCCGACGGCCGCCGACGGCTTCGCCTACGTCGCGCTGCAAGAGCTCGCCACCCGCATCGCCCACCGCAACACCGGCAAGCTGCTCGACGACCCGGCTGGCTACCAGGTGATGGCCCGGGTCGCGAGCGACGAGAACCTCCACTTCCTGTTCTACCGAGACATGGTCACCGCGTGCCTCGAGGCCGATCCCTCGGGCACGGTGATCGCGATCGAGCGCCAGGTGCGCGAGTTCGAGATGCCCGGCACGGGGATCATCGGCTTCGACGCCCACGCCTCCGCCATCGCGCGAGCAGGCATCTACGACCTGCGCCTGCACCACGAGCAGATCCTCGTCCCGGTCGTGCTCCGCGAGTGGGCGGTCGAGCAGCTCGAGGGCCTCACGCCCGAGGCCGACGAGGCCCGTGCCGCGCTGGTGAAGCGCATCGACCGCATCGGCAAGGCCGGGCGTCGCCTCGCGGCCAGGTGGGCCGACCAAGACGACCTGGTCGCCACCGGCTGATCCCGGAGGCGTCCGCTTCCATGCTCTGAGGGTATGGGAGATCGCTCAAAGCGGTCTTGGACAGCACGTATGCGTCCGCCCATCATGGGGCGGTGGGGCTGTTGGAGTGCATCGCGATCGTGCTCGTCGGCGCGGCATCGGGCGTGCCGTCGGGGATGTTCGGCGTGGGCGGGGCCGTGCTCACCACACCAGGTGTGCGTGCCTTCGGCGCCAGCCCGCTCGAGGCGGTCGGCTCCACGATCCCAGCCATCCTCCCGGGCGCGCTCTCCGGGGCATGGCGCTACAGCCGCGAGGGCCTCGTCGAGTGGCCGATCGCGTTGACGAGCGGCGCGCTCGGCTCCGTCTTCGCGGTCGGCGGCGCCGAGCTCTCCGAGCACATCAACGGCCACTACTTGATGCTCGTCACCGCCGCGCTGTGTCTCTTCGTCTCGCTCGCAAGCTTCGCTCGACTCCGGCTCGTCGCTGGCGCTTCCCTCGCCGGCTCCGGAGGCGCTCGTCACGGCGCAGTGATCCTGCTCGACGACGCCCCACCGGCTTCGCCCAGCCTCCCGTTTGCCCTCGTGTGCGTCATCGGGTGCGGTGCGGGGCTCATGGCGGGGCTGCTCGGTGTGGGCGGGGGTGTGCTGCTCGTGCCGGCCTACACCGCGCTGCTGCGCATGCCGCCCAAGCGGGCGGTGGCCACCAGCCTCGTGGCGGTCGCGATGTTCTCGGTCCCGGCGATGGCGACCCACGCGTGGCTCGGCCACATCAACTGGACCTTCGCGCTGCTGCTGGTCGTCGGGGTCGTGCCCGGGGCGCAGCTGGGCGCCCACCTCACGCTTCACGGCTCGGAGGAACGCCTCCGCCTGCTCATGGGCTTGTTCTTCTCGGTGCTGGCGATCGGCTACGGGGCGAGCGAGCTCCTCGCTTTGTGAAGCCCCCGACCGCGCTGACCTGATCGACGAACGTGCTGATCATCTCGATCGGACGCCCCGTCCCGATCACGACTCCCACGGCGCGGCGAACCGGCGGATCGAGCTCGTAGGTCGACAGGCCTGCCGCGGCGCGTTGTCGAGCGAAGCCCTCGGGCACGATCGAGGCACCCAGCCCGGCCGCCACGAAGGGAACGAGCATCTCGCGCTCGGACGTCTCGATCGCCACGACGGGTTCCGCCCCGACGTCGGCGAGCATCTGATCGACGAGGATGCGCAGGCCCTCGCCCGCGCTGATCACCACGAGCGGCAGCCCGATGAGCGCGTGCTTGGGGACTCGGCGGCCGGGCCCGCGCGGCAACCGCAGGTCGGCAGGCGCGATGAGCACGAATCGCTGCTCACCTCTTGCCGCGACGCGCACGCCTGGCTCGTCCGTGCCATCGAGGACGCACACGGCGACGTCGAGCTCGCCGTCGCGGACCCTGGCCCGCAGCCCTGCGGAGTCGCCCGACGATGCGAGGTCGATCCGGACGAGGGGGTGCAAGGCGCGGAAACCAGCCAGCGACGGCGGCAGCAGCTCCGCGCCCAGGGTGGGGGTGACCCCGATCCGCAGCCTCCCCGCGCGCCCGGCGGCGACGTCGCTGGTGTCCTGTTCGGCTCTCGCGATCGCG
>JBEEGB010000167.1:0-6470 GCA_041166585.1 Acidimicrobiaceae bacterium | reverse complement strand
ACGGTCTCCGGCGGCGCGTCGCCGTTGATGGCGGGATCAGTGCCGGGCGCGGTCGTGGTGGTCGACCCGTCCGGGCCGGCAGGCGCCGTGGTGGTGGTCGTCGGTGGCGCGGTGGTGGACGTCGACGATGGAGCCACCTGGGCGCGCGCCGAGGGCGCTGCCACGGTGAGCAGCGCGACGACGGGCACGAGGATCCAGCGAAGCCGCAACATGGCGCTCTTTGTTCATCGGCGGGAAGCGTTCGAAGTGTAGGGACGGTCAGGGGTCCGCCAGGACCGCGGCAGCAGGGTCGAGGGCCACCGTCACCCGCTCGCCCGGACCGGGCACCATCCCGCCACGGTCGACGACCTCCAGGGCCCAGCCCTCGTCGAGGTCGACCCGAACCGAGAAGTGATCGCCTCGGAAGGCAGCGACGCCGGCTGTCCCGGCCACCCCCGTCGGTGCGAAGGCGAGAGCATCGGGTCGCAGCACGAGGGCAGCGGGTCCATCGGGGCGACCGCTCGGGATCGGTCCCCAGGGCGTCGCCGCCGAGCCACCACACACCGAGACCGGCAGGATGTTGGCGAACCCCAGGAAGTCAGCAACGAACGCGTCGGCGGGATGGCGCCACACCTCGGCCGGGCGGCCCGACTGCACCACCCGCCCGGCGCGGAGGACCACGACGCGGTCGGCCAGGGTGAACGCCTCGGCCTGATCGTGCGTCACCACCACCACGGTGGCGCCGAGCGCGGTGAACAGCGATCTCAGCTCCACCGCGAGCCGCTCGCGGAGCGATCGGTCGAGCGAGCCGAGCGGCTCGTCGAGCAGGAGCAGCCGTGGCGCAGGCGCGAGCGCCCTGGCCAGCGCGACCCGCTGCTGCTCACCACCGGAGAGCGACGCGACCGATCGGTGCTCGAAGCCCCCGAGGCGCACGAGGTCGAGCACTTCGGCAACACGCGCTGCGACGTCCCGCCGCGGACGGTGCTGCATCCGCGGCCCGAACGCGACGTTGCCGCCGACATCGAGGTGAGGGAAGAGCGCGAAGTCCTGGAACATCAGCCCCATCCCCCGTTCGTGCGGGGCCACGCCGGTGAGGTCGGCACCGTCGAGCGAGATGCGGCCGCCAGCAACGGGCTGCAGCCCTGCCACGGCACGGAGCACGGTGCTCTTGCCGCTCCCGCTCGGGCCGAGCAGCGCGACGACCTCGCCCTTCTCGACATCGAGCGTGATGCCGTCGACGGCCACGACGCCGTCGTAGACGACCCGGAGCGCGTCGACGTCAAGCACTCAGAAGGTGTCGGCGCCGGGAAGGCGGAGCCGTTCGATGACGAGGATGGACGTGCCGGTGAGCACCATCAAGATCGTGCTCATGGCCATCGCTGAGCCGAAGTTGGCCGCGCCGGGCTGCGACAGCGAGCGGAAGATGGCAGTCGGCACCGTCGGCGCATCCGCTCGCGCGATGAACGCGGTGGCGCCGAATTCGCCGAGCGAGATCGCGAAGGCGAAGCCGGCTGCGACGAGCACCGCTCGCCGCACGATGGGCACGTCGATCTCGCGGACGACCCGTCCTGGTGCCGCTCCGAGGGACGACGCCGCCTCCCGCATCCGGGGATCGATGGCGCGCAGCACCGGTACGACGATGCGCACGACGAAGGGCACCGCGACGAGCGCGTGCGCGAGCGGAACGATCCACCAGCTCGCCCGCAGGTCGAGCGGCGGTCGGTCGAGTGCTATGAGGAAGCCGAAGCCCACGGTCACCGCCGACGTGCCGAGCGGGAGCATCAGCAACAGGTCGAGACCGCGCCCTCCTCTCGGCGATCGGCCTCGTCCCGCCACGGCGAACGCGGCGCACCCGCCGACGATGATGGCGATGACGGTGGCCGCGAGCGCGATGAGCAGCGAGTTCCGGACGGCCTCGAGCGGAGGGACGAAGAGCGCCGACCGTGCCGGGATCGACGACAGGGCGCGGTACCACGCCAAGCCGTAGCCATCGGTCGTGTGAAACGAGCGCTCGACGAGCACCGCGAGCGGTCCACTCAGGAGGACTGCCATCGCCACCAGGTTGGCGCGGAGGAAGAGGCGCTCTCGGACCGAGGCGGGCGGCCGGGCGACGTCCGCGACGGCGAGCAGCCGACGGGCGCCCGTGCCCCGTTCCGTGGCCCGCGCGAACACCACGAGCAGCACGACGACGGTCACGAGCTGCACCACCGCGAGCACGCTGGCGGTCCGCAGATCGAGGCGGGTGACGGCCGCCCGGTAGATCTCGGCCTCCACGGTGCTGTGGCTCAACCCACCGAGCAGCACGATGACGCCGAACGAGGTGAAGCAGAAGAGGAACACGATCGACGACGCGGCCACCACTGCCGGTCGCAACAACGGCCACGTGACCTCGCGGAAGGCTCGCCAACGCGTCGCGCCGAGCGTTCGCGCCGCGTCCTCGAGCGCGGGGTCGAGGTGCGACCACAACCCGCCCACCACGCGGATCACCACCGCGTAGTTGAAGAACGCATGGGCGAGCAGGATCGCCCACACCGTGCCCCGCAGGTCCCCAGCACCGGTGAACAGGCCACGCGGGCCCGCGATCCCGAGGAAGGCCGAGGCCACCACCACGGTCGGGAGCACGAACGGGACGGTGACCGCGGCGCGTACGAGCGAGCGGCCACGGAAGCGAACGCGCGCCAGCACGTACGCGCCGGGCAGCGCGAGGGCCAGGGTCAGCACGGTGGACGCGACCGCCTGCCACACGGTGAACCACACGATGCTCCTGATGCGACCCTGGCCGAGGACGTCGGTGAACGCGCCGACATCCCACTGGCCGCCGGGGCGCAGACCCCGAGTGAGAATGCGCCCCACCGGCCACACGAAGAAGACCGCGAGGAAGGCAAGTGGGATCGCGGCGAGCACCCAGCTCGCCGCGCTCGACCTGCCACCTCGCCTCACCCGCTGACCGCCGCCGTCCAGTCGGCGATCCACCGCTCACGGTTCGCGGTGACCGCGTCCGGCGGCAGCTGCAACGGGTCGGTCACCTTGGCGGCGAACTTCGTGAACACGTCAGGCAACGCAACGCCTTTGCGGGCCGGGAACACGAACATCTGCAACGGCATGTCCGCCTGGAAGGTCGCGGAGGCGAGGAAGTCGACGAGCTTCTGCGCTGCCGCCTGGTGGGAGGTGCCGTGAAGGACGCCCGCGAGCTCGACTTGGCGGTAGCACCCGTCCGTCACCACGCCCACGTCGGACTGGTCCTTCGGCTCCTGGGCGTAGAACACGTCCGCCGGAGGGCTCGTGGCGTAGGAGACCACCACGGGCCGATCACCGCTCGCACCGCCGGCGGTGAACGACTCGTTGTAGGCCTGCTCCCATCCGTCCACCACCAGCACGTCGTTGGCCCGAAGCGCCTTCCAGTAGTCGAGGTAGCCGGTCTCGCCATAGCGCTTGACGGTGGCCAGCAGGAACGCCAGCCCGGTCGAGGACGTCGCCGGGTTCTCCACCACGAGCTTGCCCTTGAGGCTCGGGTTCTTCAGGTCGTCGAGCGTCAGCGGCGCGGCGGGCTGGCCGGCACCGCCGAACGCGCGCTTGTCGATGTTGACGCAGACGTCGCTGTAGTCGATCGGGGTCACCCGGTGCTGCGCCGGGTCGAGGTCCAGCGCGGGATCGAGATCGCGGAGGGCGGAGGAGGTGTACGAGTCGAAGAGGCCCGCATCCAGTCCGCGTGAGAGCAGCGTGTTGTCGATGCCGTACAGCACGTCACCTTGGGGGTGGTCCTTCGTGAGGATGGCCTGGTTCACGACCGCGCCGGCGTCACCGCCCTTGAGGATCTTGACCTCGATCCCGGTGTCCGCGGTGAACTTCTCGAGCACGCCATCGCTCTTCGCAAACGAGTCGTGGGTGATGAGGGTGATCGTGTCGCCCCGCCCGGCGTTGCTCGCGGTCGCGCTCGCGCTCGAGGCGTCCGCTGCTGGCCTCTTGTCGCTCCCGCACGCTGCCACCAGCAGGGCGCACGCGACCGCGGCGGCACCAACATGTCGTGTTCGTCTCATGCATCGATCCCTTCGTCGATGACCCCGGGGAGCACGCACAGCAACGTGCCGTCGGTGAGCGAGATCTGGGCCGCGGTGCCGATGAGCAGGTTGCTGACGCCACGCGTCGTGCCCGCGGCGAGGTCCTCACCGTGCAGCGCGTAGACCAGTCCCTCCGTGCGCACACCTCGGGCGACGCCGACCGGCACCAACGTGACGAGCTCGCCTGGCGAGCCCTCCAGCCGGCACGGACTCTCCGCCTGCACGACGTGCACGCGGGCGACGCCGAGGTGGGCGGTGATGCTCACCCCTGCATAGCGCGGGGACGCGAGGAGCAGCGCGCCGGCGAGCAGGTGGTCGAGCCGACCGCCTGCTCCTCCGATCACGACCACCTCCCTCGCCCCGAGGGCGAGAGCCTCATCGAGCGCAAGCTCGAGATCGGTGTGGTCCTTGGCCTCGGGGTGGCGCACGATGCGAGCCCCCTCGGCGGCGGCACGCTCGAGCCCGGCCTGGCTCACCGAGTCGAAGTCGCCGACGGCGACGTCAACCCGGAGGCCGAGGCGGTGCGCAACGTCCACACCCGAGTCGGCCGCCACCACCGGCGCACCGGCAGGCAAGCGGTCGCGCACCGTCGCCGGCACGTCGTCACCACTGGAGACGACGATCACGACAGGCGTTGAGGTGGACACGGCTCCCTCCGCTGGCATTACCCAGTTCAGGTTCGTGGGTCGATGGCGCCGCGATCGCTGTCGCAGTGGCCACCCTCTCAGCCCGGCTGTCCCGAGCTCCCCAGGGTCGCTTTGTTCGTTGCCTGGATCGTAGCGTGACGCGATGCAGCGAACCCTCTTCGAAAACGAGCACGAGCAGTTCCGGGCGAGCTTCCGGCGCTGGCTCGACAAGGAGGTCGTTCCCCACCACCTCGAGTGGGAGGAGGCGGGGATCGTTCCCCGAGAGGTGTTCCAGGCCGCGGGCATGCACGGCTTCCTCGGGATGGCGGTGCCCGAGGAGTACGGCGGCGGCGGCGTCGAGGACTTCCGCTACAACCTCGTGATCGGCGAGGAGGTGCAGGCGACCGGCGTCAACGCTGCCGGCCTCGGCCTCACGCTGCACAACGACATCTGCCTGCCCTACTTCCTGCGCTACTGCACCGACGAGCAGCGGCAGCGCTGGTTGCCGGGCATCGCATCAGGTGAGCTCATCACCGCGATCGCGATGACCGAGCCCGGGATCGGCTCCGATCTCGCCTCGATGACCACGACGGCCCTGCGCGACGGCGACCACTACATCGTCAACGGGGCGAAGACGTTCATCACCAACGGCATCAACGCCGATCTCGTCATCACCGCGGTGAAGACCGACCCCAGCCAACGTCACGCAGGCATGTCGCTGCTGATCGTCGAGCGCGGGATGGCCGGCTTCGAGCGGGGACGCAACCTCGACAAGCTCGGGATGCACGCGCAGGACACCGCCGAGCTGTTCTTCACCGACGTCGCCGTGCCCGTCTCGAACCGCTTGGGCGACGAGGGCCAGGGCTTCGTGCAGCTCGTGTCGAACCTGCCTCAGGAACGGCTGTCCATAAGCGCAGCCGGCATCGCGGCGGCCCGTGCCGCACTCGGCTGGACGCTCGACTACGTGAAGCAGCGCAACGCGTTCGGCAAGACGATCGGATCGTTCCAGAACACCAAGTTCGTGCTGGCGGAGATCGCGACCGAGATCGAGATCGGCCAGACGTTCATCGACCGGTGCGTGCTCGCGCTCGACGCGGGAGAGCTCACCGCGGAAGAGGCGTCGATGGCCAAGTGGTGGTGCACCGAGCTGCAGAAGCGGGTCGTCGACCGGTGCCTCCAGCTGCACGGCGGATACGGCTACATGCGCGAGTACCCCATCGCCCGCGCCTACGCAGACGCTCGCGTCACCACCATCTACGGAGGCACCACCGAGATCATGAAGGAGATCATCAGCCGCTCCCTGGGCCTCTGACCCCCCCACCCCAGCGAATGTTGGATGCGGACGTTGCATTTTCCGCTCGGTTTCCTCCGAAGTTCGGCGTGGGGACGCTCCGGCGGACGGGGAGCGTCAGCGGCGCAGCAGGTCCTTGGCGATGTGGGTGATCTGGATCTCGTCGGTGCCGGCGTAGATCTGGAGGACCTTTGCATCGCGGGCGAGCTGCTCGACGTGGAACTCGGCCATGTACCCGTTGCCGCCATGGAGCTGCACTGCCTCCATGGCCACCTCGGTCGCGGCCCGGGCCGAGTAGAGCTTCATCGCCGACGCCTCCGCCAGCGAGAGCCCCCGCCCGGCCGCCGACATCTCGATGTAGCGGAACACGAGGTTCTGCACATTGAGGCGAGCGACCTCCATGCGGGCGAGCTTGTCCTGGATGAGCTGGAACTCACCGATGGGCTTGCCGAACTGCACGCGGTCCTTGGCGTACTGCACGCACAGCTCCAGGCACTTGTCGATGATGCCGAGCGA
>JBEEGB010000166.1:0-6141 GCA_041166585.1 Acidimicrobiaceae bacterium | reverse complement strand
GAGCGGACCGCACTCGTGGTCGCGTCGGCGGTCGACTACCGCACGTCAGCGCTGACCGACATCGCCGCCACCACGGCACGCGTGCACGATGCGGGTGCACTCATGCTCTGGGATCTGAGCCACGCCGTCGGGTCGGTGCCCGTCGACCTCACCGGGAGCGGCGCGGACCTGGCGGTCGGCTGCACCTACAAGCACCTCTGCGCCGGGCCCGGAGCACCGGCGTTCCTCTACGTGAGGGGCGAGCTGCAGGAGCAGCTGCGCCAGCCGATCTGGGGATGGTTCGGTCAGGACGAGCAGTTCGCGATGGGACCCCACTACACGCCCGCCGCCGGCATCGACCGGTTCCTCACCGGCACGCCGAACGTCCTCGGGCTCCTCTCGGTCGATGAGGGTGTGGCCCTCGTCGCCGAGGCCGGCATCCAGGCGATCGCGGAGAAGGGACGCGCGCTCACCTCGCTCCTCATCGATCTCGCCGAGGAGTGGCTGTCGCCGCTCGGGTTCGTCGTCGCATCTCCCATCGACGCCCGGGCGCGCGGCGCGCACGTGTCGCTCGCACACCCCGAGGCCCTCGCCATCTCCCAGGCCCTGATCGCCGAAGCCGCGGTCGTCGCCGACTTCCGCCCGCCCGACCTCCTCCGCCTCGGCCCGGCGCCCCTCTCGTCTCGCTTCGTCGACGTGTGGGATGGCCTCGACCGCCTGCGCCACCTCGTCAGCCGAGGCGTCCACACCGGCTACGCCGACGTGCAGGTCCGCGTCACATGAGGGGGCGCGCAAGTAGGTTGGCCGCATGGAGGGCCCGCTGCGCAAGTCGTTCCAGCAAGATCTGGAAGCCATCGATGCTCGGGTCGTACAGCTCTTCGCGTTGGTGAGCGAGAGCCTCGCGGCCGCCACCGACACGCTGCTCGCGGGCGAACGTGACACCGACATGTCCATCACCGCGCGCGAGGCGATCATCGATGAGCTGAACGTCGACCTCGAGACGGTCGTCGAGCGCAACCTCCTCCTCCAGGCGCCCGTTGCCCGCGATCTGCGCTTCCTCATCTGCGCACTGCGCATCGTGCCCGAGCTCGAGCGCAGCGGTGACCTGGCGGAGCACATCGCCACCCGCGCCATCCGCGGGCTCGGCGCGCAGCTGACGCCTCAGGTGCGCGGGCTGGTCGAGCGGATGGGCCGCATCGGTGTCGAGATGTGGCGCGCCGCGGCCGACGCCTACGTGGAGCGCGACGGCGAGGCGGCCGCCCGCATCGACCAGCTCGATGACGGCCTCGACGACCTGCACGACCAGCTGATCAACGCGCTCGACGACGAGGCGATGTCTCGTCGGGTGGCGATCGAGATGGGCCTCGTCGCTCGCTTCTACGAGCGGCTCGGCGACCACGCGGTCCACATCAGCGAGCGCGTCCGCCACCTCGCCGGTGAGCCCCGGAGGCAGTAGGCGCATGCGCTTTAGGCTGCTGCCCACGGACGATCGTTTCTTCGCGCTGTTCGACGAGGTCGCAGCCAACGCGGTCGAGTGCGCGCGTCGGCTGCGCGACCTCGTCGCCGACACGATGCCGAGCGACCACCTGAACGAGGTGCTGGCCTGCGAGCACCGCGGCGACGAGCTCACCAAGGAGATCCTCCAGCGTCTCAACGCCAGCTTCGTCACACCTTTCGACCGTGAGGACATCCACCAGCTCGCCGAGAGCCTGGACGACGTGGTGGACGACATGCAGGACGTGGCCGGACGCCTCGATCTCACCGTGATCGGAGAGGTGATCCCGGACCTGGTCACCCAAGCTGACCTTCTGGTGCGCATGGCCGAGGAGACGGCGGGGCTCGTCGGCCGCCTCACGACCATGAAGGGGGTTGACCCTCACCTCGAGGCGATCGACAAGCTCGAGTCCGAGGGGGATGCCGCGTTCCGCCAGGCACTGGCCCGCCTGTTCTCCGGCGACTATGACGCGATCGACGTCGTGCGTTGGAAGGACATCGTCGAGGCCATGGAGGCCGCCTTGAACACGCTCGAAGACGTGTCCAACGTCATCGAGTCGATCGTGCTGAAGCACGCCTAGCCAGCGGTACGCATGAGCTTCTCACTCGTTGCCGTCATCGCTGTCGCGCTCGCCTTCGACTACGTCAACGGGTTCCACGACGCGGCGAACTCCATCGCGACGGTGGTGTCGACTCGGGTGCTCACGCCCCGCATCGCCGTGATCTGGGCGGCGTTCTTCAACTTCGTGGCGTTCCTCGTCTTCGGGACCCACGTCGCGTCGACCATCGCGAAGGACGTCGTGCTCCAGGACACGCTCTCGATCGGCGTCGTGTTCGCCGGTCTGATCGGGGCGATCGGCTGGAACCTGATCACCTTCTACCTCGGCCTGCCCACGAGCTCGTCACACGCGCTGGTCGGCGGCATCGCTGGCGCCGCAGTGGCCAAGGCGGGCGGTCATGTCCTCGTCGAGAGCGGGTTGCGCAAGATCGGTGTGTTCATCATCTTGTCGCCACTCATCGGGCTCGCCCTCGGGATGATCCTGACCGTCGCGATCATGTGGGCCTTCCACAAGGTGCGCCGGGTGGACCGGCTCAACACCGGCTTCCGTCGGGCTCAGCTGGTGTCGGCCGCCGCCTTCAGCCTCGGCCATGGGGCGAACGACGCGCAGAAGACGATGGGCGTGATCCTCGCCGTGCTCATCGCTGAGGGGCAGGTCTCGAAGACCTCGGGGATCCCACTGTGGGTGGTGCTGAGTGCCCATGCCGCGATCGGCCTCGGCACGCTCACCGGCGGTTGGCGCATCGTGAAGACGATGGGATCGAAGATCACGCGCCTCACGCCGGTCGGAGGCGTCGCCGCCGAATCGGCTGCCGCGGTCACGCTCTTCTTCACCTCTGCAAATGGCATCCCGGTGTCGACGACGCACACGATCACCGGTGCGATCGTCGGTGTCGGCGCCAGCAAGCGTCTCTCCGCGGTTCGATGGGGCGTCGCCACCCGCGTCGTGTGGGCCTGGGTGCTCACCATCCCGGGAGCGTTCGTGATCGCCGCGCTCACCTACTGGATCGAGGGGCCGTTCCGCTGATGGACCGCCGTGCCGCGTTCTTCGTCCTGTCCGCCGCGCTTTGCGGGCTCATGATCCCGGCCGCCGAGGCAGACGTGCGCTGGGTCGCCGAGGTCACGGCCATCACCTATCTCGTGCTCGCGCTGGTCTCCTACCTCGACTTCCGGTCCCGCCACAGAGAGCAGAACTGACGTGCGCGTGACGTTGCGTACGAGTCCGGCGAGCCGCATTGAGCCGCGTCGCTCGAACGCCGCCGCCGGCTCCGCCGGCGCGGCACCGCAGCGCCAAATGTCGAGCCGAGGGCGCCGCGCGACGCGAGCACAGCGAGCCGCGGACGCAACCGAGCGAGACTTGAAAAACAGTGGGGGCGGCGGGGATCGAACCCGCGCGCTTCGGATTAAAAGTCCGCTGCTCTGCCAGCTGAGCTACACCCCCTGGACGGGGGGAGCGTACGCCCACCTGTGTGTCCCGAACCCGAGGTCAGGCGAGCGCTGCGTCCAGGGTCTCGACCGATGGTGCGAAGTAGAAGGAGCCCGACGCGGGTGTCGAGTAGTCGGTGATCGCGTCGCGGGCGTGGCCGTTGTTGCCGTACATCGCCTCCATGCGCTCGCGCATGGGAGCCTGCTCACGGCAGAACCCCATGAAGTAGAGCCCGATGGTGCCGTCGTGGAACGCGTAGGGGGTCGACCGGCGCACCATCTCGCCCCGCTTGGGCGTGCTGTCGTCGGCCGTCGCGCCCTCGTGGAGCTCGACGTGGCTGAGGTGCGAGGTGGGCACCTGCACCGGGAGCTTCTTGGAGTCGGCCTTGGTCCGACCGAACACGTTCTCCTGCTCCTCCAGGGAGAGGCTGTTGAAGTAGCTCAGGTCGTGCACCCAGCGCTGCGCGATGCAGAACGAGCCACCTGCCCCCGGCTTGCCGTCGGGTACGACGGCGCGGTCGTGCTGGTGCTCCGGCTCGGGGTTGCCCGTCCCGTCGATGAAGCCGGTGAGGTCGAGGCTGTTTCGGTAGATGAACGTCGGCGTCTCGCGAGCAACGGTCATGTGCCCCTCGACCGCGGTGCGGAAGTTGTACTGGGCCTCCCAGCACAGGTCCTTGTCCTCGGAGTGGATCCAGAGCAGCATCTCTTCCTGGGTGGCCTTGGCCACCTTGCCGTCCGGCGACTCGTAGCCGGGGTAGGGCTGGAAGTCCTCGGGCACGTCCGAGGTGAGATCGGCCAGCAGCGACGGCCCCAGCAGGATGCACACGTTCGTGGGGGTGGTGACGCCCACCTCGCCGCCCAGTCCCCGCACCGTCCGCATCGCCGCCTTGATGACCCCGAGGTCCGCGCCCTCGGTGCGGCTCATGTGCGTGTACCACTGGTACTTGGTCAGGTTGGTGAGGATCGCGTGCTGGGGGTTGGGCATGATCTGGCTCCTTCGGCTCGAGCCTCTTCCTAGCGCGTCTTCGAGCACCCGTGAACCCGACTGGCTACGTTCGGGCGCATGATCGTCGTCGTCGCAGCGCTCAAGGGAGGCGTCGGGAAGACGACGACCTCGGTGTACCTCGCCTCACTCGCCACCGCGGGCCAACGCTGGTCCACGCTGATCGACGCCGATCCGCAGGCGAGCGCCGCGGATTGGCTCGACAACGCCGAGGACGAGAGCTTCCAGCGCGTCGACCTCGTCGAAGCACCGACGGAGCGCCTCCTCACGAAGGCGCTCGACAAGATCGACGATGACGACGTCGCCATCGTCGACACGCCGCCGGGGAACGAGCGCTTGCTGGCGAAGGCCCTCGAGCGGGCGAGCGTCGTGGTCCTGCCGACCCGGGTGGGCGGGGTCGAGGCACCCAGGGTCGAGGTCGTGCTCGAGATGGTGCCGCGCAAGGTGCCCGTCGGCCTCGTGATCTGCTCGGCCCGCACCTACACGCGCGACTACGTGGACTCGGTGGCCGGGTGGGAGGAGGCCGACGTGCGCATCTGGGGCACCGTGCCCGAGCGGGTCGCCATCGCCGCCGGCCCGCAGGTCTGGCTCTCGACGGACGGCCTCGACGCCTATCGCAGCGTCTGGCGGCGCGCTGCCCGCGCCGCCCGCGGCTAGAACAGCCTGAAGCCGTCTCGGTTGAGCTCGAAGCCGTGTGACGTCTTGAGGTTCTTGCAGGTGATGCCCGTCTCGGCTGCGTCGCAGCGGAGGTTGCCCCGCTGGGCCGACAGGCCGTACTCGAGGACGTCGGGTCCGCCGAGCGCGGTGTCGCCGGCGCACACGATGCTCGCGGCGCCGTCGCCCACCTCGATGCCGTTGCCCCAGTCGAGATCGCAGGACGCCGGCTGCGGCGGCGGGCTCCACGTCTTGCCCGAGATGTCGCAGCGCACCTTCCCGTCACCGAAGATGCAGCCGACGTTCTTGGACGGCAGCTGGAAGTAGCCCGGGCCTTGATCGGCGTTCGCAGGCGAGCTGCTCGACGAGGAAGACGATGATGACGTCGACGACGAGCCGCTCGAGGTGGCCGATGGCGAGGACGACGAGGATGACGTCGACCGCGACGACGAGCTCGTTGTCGCCGCCGACGATCCGCTTGCCGCCGGCTTCTTGTCCGAGCCACACCCGGCCAGCAGCGTGATCAAGACGGTGCCGAACAGGATCGCGCGGCCACAGTGCTCGAGCAGACGAGGCATGAACCGCGCAGGCTAGGCGGGCGTGGACGCCTACCCGCGCATGTGGCTGTTGTGGGCGCGAGTGGTAACGGTGTGCTGCGTGGTCGAGCGCACCGACACCTGACCCGGGTTGCCCCGGGCCAGCTGCCCACGCACGGCCCCGCCCGGGAGATCGGCGGTGTGAACGTTGACGTAGTACGCCGATGGCGACGCTGCGATGTCGTCGTAGAGCGCCGGGTCGATCTGGGTGCAGTCGTTCGAGCTGTTGAAGATCGGAGTCGGCAGCGTGACCACGATCGGACCGGCGACCCCCGACGCGGCCTTGTGGATGTGGGCTGCCGTCGGCTTGCCAGTGCCCCGGACGTGGATGACGGCGCAGAGCGCGTCGTCGCCGACCAACAGGATGGAGGCGTCGCCACCGCCGTCGGGGTCACCCGGGCCCGGCACCTCTGCTCCGCCCGTGAGCAAGG
>JBEEGB010000165.1:0-4468 GCA_041166585.1 Acidimicrobiaceae bacterium | reverse complement strand
TACTCGATCCCCGTGCTGCTCGTCGCCTCCTTCCTGCTGTTCGGTTTCGTCCGCTCGACGTTCGACCCGACGTCTCGCCTGCGAGCGTCGCGGGACCCGAGCGTCGTCCAAGCCGAACGTGACCGTCTCGGTCTCAACGATCCTCTGGTCGTGCAGTACGGCAGCTGGCTCAAGGACGCGGTCTCCGGCGACCTCGGGGTGTCCAGCCGAACCAACGAGGACGTGTCGTCCATGCTCTGGCGGTCGATGGGCAAGACGCTGCAGCTCATCGTCATCGGCGCTTTCGTGTCGGCGTTCATCGCCGTGGGTGTCGGCGTGTTCTCGGCGGTGCGACAGCAGTCGGTACCGGACTACCTCATCACCGGTCTCTCCTACGTGGGCGTAGCCATGCCTCCGTTCTGGTTCGGTCTCATCGCGATCCAGGTGTTCGGTGTCCAGCTGGGCTGGTTCAAATTCGTCGGCCTGCACTCTGGAGACAGCACCGCGTACGACGTCGACTACCTCAAGCACCTCGTGCTCCCCGTCGCCACCCTGTGCGTGCAGATCGTCGCGTCGTGGAGCCGGTACGAGCGGGCGTCGATGCTCGATGCGCTCGGTGCCGACTACGTGCGCACCGCCCGGGCGAAGGGCGTGCCTCGTTCCAAGGTGATCTTCAAGCACGCGCTGCGCAACGCGCTCATCCCGTTGGTGACCGTGATGGCGTTGGACATCGGCGCGCTGTTCGGTGGCTTGATCATCACCGAGCAGATCTTCTCCATCGGCGGGATGGGGCGGCTGTTCCTCGACGCACTCCTCCAGGGAGACGTGTACGTGCTCGAGGCCTGGATGATCGTGGTCGCCGCGTTGATCATCCTGTTCAACCTGTTCGCCGACGTCATCTACGGCATCCTCGACCCCCGGATCAGGCTCTCGTGAAGACCGACGACGAGATCGGCGAGGAGCCGGCGCCGTTCGGGGTGCCGGTCATGGCCGAGCCGCACGCCGAGCTCGAGCTCTCGCCCGACGCCGAGCCGGTTGCCCGCTCGCAGTGGCAGCTCTTCCGGCGCAGGTTCTTCCGGCACAAGGCCGCCGTGCTCGCCGGCACCGTGCTGCTCTTCCTCTTCGTCGTGTGCTTCGGGGCGGGGTGGTTCGCGTTCTACGACAAGAACCACCAAGACCTGTTGCTCGGGCCGACGGCGCCGAGCAAGGAGCACTGGTTCGGCACCGATCAGCTCGGGCGGGACACGCTCACGGAGGTCCTGTACGCGGGTCAGATCTCGCTGAAGATCGGCTTGGCCGTGGCGTTCATCTCCACCGCGGTCGGCGCGGTCGTCGGCGCCATCGCCGGCTTCGTCGGCAAGTGGATCGACCAGCTCCTCATGCGCACCACCGACCTGTTCCTCGTCGTGCCCGCCATCGCCGTGCTCGCCATCGCGCTGAAGCGGTTCGGTCAGTCCGACGACACCATCATCCTCGTGCTCGCCGGGCTCGGCTGGATGTACATGGCCCGCATCGTGCGCGGCCAGGTGCTCTCGATCAAGGAGAAGGAATTCGTCGAGGCGGCGCGCGCGGCGGGAGCGTCTGGGCCGAGGATCGTCGTGCGGCACCTGCTGCCGAACTGCCTCGGGCCGATCGTCGTGAACCTCACCTTGGGGATCGCCGCCGCCATCGTCACCGAGTCGACGCTGTCGTTCCTCGGGTTCGGCGTCACCCCGCCGTCGACGTCATGGGGCAACATGCTGTCGTCGGCCGAGGGCAACTACTCGATCAACGCCCACCTGCTGTACTTCCCCGGCCTGATGATCCTCTTGACCGTCCTGTGCGTGAACTTCCTCGGTGACGGTCTCCGCGACGCCTTCGATCCTCAAGCGAAGCATTGACGGAACCACGTTGACGGAACCCACCGCCATCGAGCTGGAGCCGGACCCGTCCGCGCAATGGTCCGGAGCGCTCCTCGAGGTCCGCGACCTCACGGTGAACTTCGAGACGGACGACGGCATCGTGCGCGCCGTCGACTCCGTCTCCTTCGACGTGCACGAGAACGAGACGCTGGGCATCGTCGGCGAGTCCGGCTCGGGCAAGAGCGTGACGTCGATGGCCGTGCTCGGGCTGCTGCCCCGCTCGGCCAAGATCAGCGGCAGCGTCAAGCTGAAGGGCCGCGAGCTCATCGGCCTGCGAGAGTCCGAGATGCGCGCCATCCGGGGCAAGGCCATCGCGATGGTGTTCCAGGACGCGCTGGCGTCCCTCAACCCCGTGCTCCGCGTCGGCGACCAGATCGCCGAGGCCATCACGGTGCACGAGAAGAAGGTGCCTGACAAGGAGATCAAACGTCGGGTGATCGAGCTGCTCGACCTCGTGGGCATCCCCAACCCAGTCGAGCGCGCGGAGCAGTACCCGCACGAGTACTCGGGTGGCATGCGCCAGCGGGCGATGATCGCGATGTCGATCGCCAACGACCCCGAGGTGCTCATCGCCGACGAGCCGACGACGGCCCTCGACGTGACCATCCAGGCCCAGGTGCTCGAGGTGTTCGAACGCATCCAGACCAGGACCCGCAGCTCGATCATCCTGATCACCCATGACCTCGGCGTCGTCGCCGGGGTGAGCGACCGGGTGCTGGTCATGTACGCGGGACGCCAGGTGGAGATGACGTCGGTGGACGAGCTCTTCTACAACCCGCGGCACCCGTACGCCCGCGGCTTGCTCGCCTCGTTGCCACGTGTGGACGGACGGCGCGACGAGCGACTCAACCGCATCATCGGTCAACCACCGTCGCTGATCTTCCTGCCGCAGGGCTGCGCGTTCCACCCCCGTTGCGACGACGCCCGCCTACCCGCGCCGTGCGCGACGCAACGCCCCGAGCTGCGCGACATCGGCAACGGTCACCTCTCGGCCTGCCACTTCGCTGAGGAGCTGCCCACCCTGTCCACCACCGACCTTGCTGCGACGGACGCGGCTGCGACCGAAGCCGATGGCTGAGCCGATCCTCGAGGTCACGGACCTCGTCAAGGAGTTCCCGGTCCGCGATGGCCTGCTGCAACGCCAGCTCGCCTCGGTGAAGGCCGTCTCCGGCGTCAGCTTCTCGGTCGAGAAGGGCCAGACGCTCGGGATCGTCGGGGAGTCCGGGTGCGGGAAGTCGACGACGGGCCGTCTCGTGATGAAGCTGCTGCCGGCCACGTCCGGTTCCGTGCGCTTCCGGGGTGAGGAGATCCTGAACCGCTCCGGCAAGGGGCTGCGCGAGCTGCGACGGCACATGCAGATCGTCTTCCAGGACCCCTATGCCTCGTTGAACCCGCGCATGACGGTCCAGACGATCATCGCCGAGCCGATGGTCATCCACCGCACGCTCGACAAGTCCAAGCGAGCGGCTCGGGTGCGAGACCTGATGGAGCTCACGGGCATGAAGCCCGAGCACGCCAACCGCTATCCACACGAGTTCTCGGGTGGTCAGCGTCAACGCATCGGCATCGCCCGCGCGCTCGCGCTCGACCCGGAGCTGTTGGTGCTCGACGAACCGGTGTCCGCGCTCGATGTCTCGATCCAGGCCGGCGTCGTGAACCTCCTCGAGGACCTGCAGGACGAGCTCGGGCTGGCGTACGTGTTCATCGCGCACGACCTGTCCGTCGTGCGCCACATCTCCGACAACGCGGCGGTGATGTACCTGGGCAAGATCGTCGAGATCGGGCCCGCCGCCGAGCTCTACGAGCGACCGGCACATCCCTACACGCAAGCGTTGCTGTCGGCCGCGCCGATCCCCGATCCGCGCAAGGAGCGGACCCGGCGCCGGATCGTGCTGCAGGGCGACGTCCCGAGCCCGATCAACCCGCCATCGGGCTGCCGGTTCAGGACCCGCTGCTGGAAGGCACAGGACCTCTGCGCCCAGGAGGAGCCCCAGCTCATCGATCGCGGCCAAGGGCACCCGGTGGCCTGCCACTTCGCCGAAGTCACCGAGGTCGTATAGTTTTGAGCCCATGCTGAAGCTGATCGTCGGGACGATCCACGTGCTCGACTCGCTCCTGCTCGTGTTCCTCGTCCTGCTCCACAGTGGTCGAGGCGGCGGGCTGTCCGACATGTTCGGCGGTGGCATCGGTGCGGCGGCGGCGGGCTCGACGGTCGTCGAGCGCAACCTCGACCGCATCACGGTGGTCGCGGCGCTCGTCTTCGCGTTCACCACCGTGGGCTTCGCGCTCCTCCTGTCCGCGTAGCTCTCCTGATGCGGCCCGCTGGCGCCGCGCTCGCAGTCGCGTGCGCTTGGGTGTTGCTGCTGGCGGCGTGCTCCGACAGCGCTCCGCCGAAGGCGCAGGCCAGCGCTTCCGCCCCGGCCTCGGGGTCGGCGTCCGCGTCCGCGCCAGGAGCGCCGAGGGCGGGCGGCACCCTGCGGGTGGGCATCCAGCGTCCCCGCAGCCTGGACCCTGCCGCCGCGTCGCCGGGGTCGCAGAGCGAGCTGCTCGTCGCCGACCTGCTCTTCGACGGCCTGCCCTCGCTCGCC
>JBEEGB010000164.1:0-3894 GCA_041166585.1 Acidimicrobiaceae bacterium | reverse complement strand
TCCCCGTCTCGGGCCGCAACGTGTGCATCCTCGGTCGCGGCACGACCATCGGCCGCCCCCTCGCGCTGCTCCTCACGCAGAAGCGCCCGACCGCGAACGCGGCGGTCACCGTCGTCCACACCGGCGTGCCGGACTGGCCGCGCTACACCGCCCAGGCCGACATCGTCGTCGCCGCAGCCGGCGTCCCGGGCATCCTGCAACCCGAGCACATCACGCCAGGCGCAGTCGTCATCGGTGCCGGGGTCCGCTACGAGGGCCGCACGCTCCTGCCCGACGTCGACGAGCGGTGCAACGAGGTGGCGGGCTACATCACCCCCCGCGTCGGTGGCGTCGGGCCCACCACCATCGCCATGCTGTTCCGCAACCTGGTCGAAGCGGCGGAACGGGCTCGATAGCGTGGCCGGACCATGGTGAAGGTCGCTGAGCTGCTGGCCACGGGGCGGACGATGTCGTTCGAGTTCTTCCCGCCGAAGAGCGACGAGGCCGAGCGCGCGCTCGAGAAGGCCGTCGGCGAGCTGGCCCCGCTCGAGCCGTCGTTCGTCTCGGTCACCTACGGAGCCCTGGGCAGCACGAAGGAGCGCACCCGCGAGGTCGTCATCCGCATGAACGCCGAGCAGGCGTTTCCGTGCGTCGCCCACCTCACGTGCGTCGGCCACACCCGAGCCGACCTCGTCGCGCTGCTGGACGAGTACGCGGCGAACGGCGTCGAGAACATCCTCGCCCTCGGCGGCGATCCGCCTGCCGACGGCAGCGACCCCGGCGGCGACTTCACGTACGCCAGCGAGCTGGTCGAGCTCGTGAGGGCCCACCCTGGCGGGTTCGGTGTCGGTGTCGCAGCCCACCCAGAGGTGCACCCCCGCTCTTCTGACCGTTCCGGCGACCGTGAGCGGCTTGCCCGAAAGCTCCAAGACGCGGACTACGGGATCACTCAGTTCTTCTTCGATGTCGCCGACTACGTCCGTATGGTCGACGAGCTCGAGGCGCTGGGCTGCACGACACCTGTGATCCCGAGCGTGATGCCCCTGATCAACGTCGCCGGCGTGCGGCGCATGGCCGGGATGAACGGCAGCAAGATCCCGGCACACCTCGAAGCCGAGCTCGACCGTCGCGCCGACGATCCCGATGCCGTCGTCGCGCTCGGCGTGGAAGTCGCGACCCAGCTGTGCAGCGAGCTGCTCGAAGCAGGCGTGCCCGGCGTCCACCTGTACGCCATGAACCGCTCCGCATCGCTGCGCCAGATCTACGCCAACCTCGGCCTGCATCGGGGGCGTTGACGGACACCCGGGCCGAGGATCGCTACGAGCTCGCGGTCGCGTTGGCCGCGCAAGGTCGCCACGAGGAGGCGGTGTCGGTGTTGACCGAGGTGGTGGCGCTGTCGCCCAGCTCGGCGGTAGCGCATCTCGGTCTCGCCCGCTCCCTCGTCGCGCTCGGGCAGGCCGACGAAGCCATCGCGGCGTTCGACCGAGCGCGCGCCATCGACCCTTCGGTCGGAGCGGTCGAGGAGGCACGGACGCTCGTCGCCGCGGACCGTCTGGACGCCGCGGTCGACGTCCTCCGGCAGGCCCTCACGGTCGACCCGACCAACGCGGGAGCGCACGCCGATCTCGGCGGTGTCCTGCTCGCCCTCGATCGGCCGCGCGAGGCGCTCGACTCGTTCGACGACGCCATCACCCACGACCCCCAATCGGCCTCCGCCCACGTCGGGCGCGGTCTTGCCCTCCACCTGCTCGGTCACGATGAGGCCGCGTTGATGGCGTACGACCGAGCCGATCGCCTCGAGCCTCCCGACGCCCGCCAGCTCGTGCGCCGGGCGTCATCTGCTGCGGCCATCGGCCGGCCCGAGGACGCGCTGGCCGCCGGCGACCAGGCGGTCGCCCTCGACCCTGACCTGGCACCGGCGCACTACTGGCGGGCGACCGCGCTCGCCGATCTGGGCCGGTCCGTCGAAGCGCTCCAGGCCACGGACCGAGCGCTCGAGCTCGATCCGTCGTTCACCGATGCCCACGGGCTCGCGGCAGCGGTGCTCGGCGAGGAGGGCCGTCTCGACGAGGCGGCAGACGCGATCGCTCGCGCGCTCGAGCTGGCTCCCGATGACGCCCACCACTGGACGGCTGCCGGTGCGCTTGCCCTCGCCGCCGAGCGCTGGGACGACGCGCTGGCGGACTTCACTCGCGCCGCGCAGCTCGAACCGTCGGCCGCGGTGCACACCGCTCGCGGCGCGGTCCTCTTCCGGCTGGGTCGTCACGACGAGGCGCTCGTCGCCCTTGACGACGCGCTCCGCCTCGACCCCGACCTGCCATCGGCGCTTGCCCACAAGGCCGCCGCGCTCGAGTCGACGGGGAGGCTGGCGGATGCGTCCCTCGCCGCGCTCGAGACCCTTGCCGTTGATCCGGACAACGTCGCGGCTCACACGGTGCGGGGGCTGGTCGCCCTTCAGCTCGGAGATGTGGCGCGAGCCGAGACGTCGTTCGTCGCCGCGATCGAGGCGGGCGACCGCACGACGGTCGCGCCGGCACTCGCCGGTGTCACCGCGTGGGTGCGGGGCGACGCCGTCACCGCTCACCAGCGGTTCGAGCTGGCGGTGGGCGACAGCTCCGATGGTCTCGGGCTGGCGACCTTCGCGGTCGCGGAGGCCCGAGCCCTCGCGCTCGCCGGCCTCGAGCGCACCGATGAAGCCATCGCCGTGCTGCGCGACGCGGCCGGCACCCGAGCGCCCGCTGACCGATCGCGCGCCACGCTCTACGACGTCTTCGCGTCGGGGCCGCTGGGAGCGCCACCAGGTCTTGCGGAGCTGCGCTCGATCGCAGTGGGATAGCGAACCATGACGCTGTTCCTCCACGAGGTCCACCAGGTGCGCGGCGCCAGGGAGGACGACTTCGAGTCCCACTACCGCGACGGCTGGATGGCCGCGCTGGCGGAGGGCACCGATGCGCGGCTGCTGTGGTACCTGCACCAGGCCCACGGGACCGGCCCCGCCTACCGCATCGTGACGATCACCGCGGTTCGCGACGGCGCGGCCTACGAACGGCTCGTCGAGCGAGTGCAGCTCGGGGACTTGCGGGCATGGGCGCGCGACCTGGACGGGATGCAGCACGCCGCGGAGGGGAAGCTGCTCGTGCAGGTGCCCTGGTCGCCCTCGGTGGACCTCGACATCGAATCGGTGCCCGTCGACCCGACGGCCGAGCACGAGCTGACGCTCTACATGGAGGACACCGGGTGGCCCCACGCGCCGCTCGACGACTACACCGCGTTCTGGGAGCGCGTCTACCTCCCGATGCTCCACGGTGACGGACGTGACCGGCCCCGGTTGCTGCAGATCGAGGCCGTGTTCCAGGTGGCGCACGGAGCGGGACGGCGGCCCGTAGCGATCCTCTTCCAGTAGGTCGTGAGCCACGACGGCCTGTTGCGCCTGCTCGAGACCGAGACACCGTCAGCGATGAAACAGCCGGGCCCGGTCAGGCACGACGCCCTCCAGGTGCGAGATCAGTGGGAGAGCCGCCTGCTCCGGACATCCGCCTGGTCGCCGTATTTCTAGCGACCAGTAGGCTGCGGCCCCTATGGCCGAGAAGATCACCATGTCGGCGGACGGGACGCTCGTCGTTCCCAACGAGCCGATCATCCCGTTCATCGAAGGCGACGGCACCGGCGTCGACATCTGGCCGGCAGCCAAGCTCGTGCTCGACGCGGCGGGCAAGAAGCACGGCAAGACGATCGAGTGGAAAGAGGTGCTCGCCGGGGAGAAGGCCTTCAACGAGACCGGAAACTGGTTGCCGGACGAGACCGTCGACACGTTCCACGAGTACCTGATCGGTATCTTGGGCCCTCTCACCACGCCGATCGGCGGTGGCTTCCGTTCGCTGAACGTCGCGCTGCGGCAGATCCTCGACCTCTACG
>JBEEGB010000163.1:0-2529 GCA_041166585.1 Acidimicrobiaceae bacterium | reverse complement strand
GGTTGTGACGGTCGGGCTGGCGGCTGTCGTCGTACCCGGGGGAGACCGTGGCCATGCTCAAGATCATCGGCGCGGTCGGGTCGAGCAGCCGAGGACCGCGCGTGCGCTGTGCCATCGTCTGCCACAGTCCGAAGAGCTGCGAACCCGAGCCGACCACCGGGTAGCGGTGCCAGCCGAACAGCACGCTGGCGTGGGTCGACGGGTCAGCGTCGCCGACGAGGTGGACGGGTCGTCCACGTCGAGCGCTGTCGTCGGAGATGGCCTTCCACGTCCCGGCATCGACGGTCGCCATCGAGAAGACGAACACGACGGGGACGCCGTCGGCGGCACGGAGGAACGCAGGGCTCGCGGCTCGGGCGAGGGCTTCGTCGAGCCAGCGCGCCAGCGCCTTGACGTCGATGCGGCCGAGGAAGCCCTTGGCCCTGGCCGTCTCGAGGTAGATCGTCGCCACACCGCCCTGGGCCTCCTCGGCTCGGAGCACGAGGTCGAAGGCGTCGCCGTTCTCTGCCGCGCCTCCCCACGACGTGACGAAGCCGTCGACGCCGGCGCTGCGAGCCTGGCGGACCTGGGCGGCCACATCCGCCGCGTCCCACGCGCTGCGTGGCTCGGCCGGCTGGTCGGCCATCGTCGAGGTCTTGTTCCCCGTCCGGTTGAACCACGGGTAGTAGCAGGCGAGCACCAGGCGACGAGGATCGCCGTGGGGCAGCTGGAGCTGGGACGGTCCGAGCAGGTCCGCCGAGGTGGAGCTCTGGCGCACCGCGGTCGGCTGGCCCGCGCCCGAGGCGAGCGTGAGCACCGGCGCCGCGCTCCGCCGGTCGTCATGGACGGCCGCGGTGCTCGCGCCGATCCAGCCCTGCTCGAGGCTGACCACGACCGTCGGCCGGCCGTCGATGGCCGAGGCGATGGTGTCGACGACGAAGGTCGTCGTGCGGCCGGTGTGGTTGACGATCGTCCACGCGTTGCCGGAGAAGGTGCCGGTCACGAGGCTGTCCCGGCGCAGCACCCTGCTGGTCGGGAAGGCCAGGCCATCGAGCCGGATGCGCGCCCAGTCGGACGAGGTCGTGACCTCCAGCCGCAGCCGGGTCATGGTCGCCGGGTTCGCGGCCCCGGGCGCGGTTGCGGCCCTCGCCGACGGCATCAGGACCAGTGCCAGCAGGACCGCGCTCGCGATTTTGCAGATGCGGTGCATGCCTTGTCCCTTCTGCCGTGCGAATCGCGCACTTTAGGTACGAAGGGCGGTGTGCACCAAAGGTCAGCGAGCGGTGGTGGCGCTCTTCGTGCTCGTCGAGGCGCCGGCGGCCTTCCACGCGGCCGACCGCGCCTTCGTGGTGGCCAGCGCGACGCTGCCGTTCACGGTGCCGGGCTCCACGGAGGTGCTCTCGAACCACTCGTTCCACGAGGTGACGAGCACCATGTCCGGGTCGCCGGCCAAGGCGGCATCCCAGGTGGCGTCGTAACGGCCTCCGCTGCGGCTCACGAGCATGCCGTTCGCACCGCGGAGCAGCCGGTCGTCGAAGCCGGGCGACACCGTGGCGATGCTGGCCACGATCTTGCTCGACGGGTTGAGTGCCGCAGTGCCTCGGTACCAGCCGGCGCGGTACGTGTTGCGGTCAGCGGCACCGGTGAGGTCCGTCGGGGGGAGGTAGGCGTGGAAGCCCCACATCGACGAGCCGTACGTGGAGGTGTCGGCGTCGCCGACGATCTTCACGGGGCGACCGAGGCGAGCGAGGATGCCGTTCCAGTCCGCCGCCGACACCTTCGCCATGTTCCACACGAAGACCACGGGCACGCCACCGTTCGTCACGCTGCTGGTGCCCGTGCGGGCGAGCGCCTCTTGGAGCCACACCTCGACGTTGGCCACGCCGCCGTGGTTCATGGCCTCGCCGACCTCGATGTACGGGGCGACGTAGCCGCCCGTCTGCGCGGCGGCGGTGGCCGCCAGGTCGTACGCCGAGCCGGTGCTGGCGGCGCCCATCCACGACACGACGAAGCCGTCGATGCCGGCGGCCCTGGCCTGCTGGGTCATCGAGAGCACTCCGGCGGGGCTCCAGACCGACCGGGGGTTTACCGGGCGCTCGGAGACCTGCAGGGCGTCCCAGCCGCCAGCGGTGAACCAGGGGTAGTAGGCCGCGAGCACGAGCTTGCGGTTGTCGGCCTTGGGCAGCGCGAAGGCGGGATCGAACAGGGCGCTCCTCGCGATCATCACCGTGCCGGCGGTGCCGGGGGTGGTGAGCGTGACCGCGGGGCTGAAGCCGGACACCGGTGAGACCACGACCTTCGTCGTGCCTCCCAGCGTCTTGTCCACGCTCAGCGCGATCTGCTGTGCCTTGGTCGGGTCGACAAGGACGACGTCGGTGGTCACGGTTCCGGTCTGGCCCGTCGGCACCTTCACCTGCACGCCGTCGGCGACGTAGGCCGTGGTGGCGCCCCCGGCCAGCGAGCGGTCGACTCGAGCCGTCACCTGGCCGGGAGCCAGGTGGACGTTCGCCACGGCTGCGGTCGACGTGATGACCAGCCGGAGCTTCGCAG
>JBEEGB010000162.1:0-5785 GCA_041166585.1 Acidimicrobiaceae bacterium | reverse complement strand
CGATGGCCTGGGCCAGCTTCGTCGCAGCGGACCCGACCACGGGTACGGCCACGTCGGCAGCGTACCGAGCCCGCTTCGCCCGGATGCGGACCCGGTGCAGCGCCTCGTCGCTCGGATCGTCCCCGAGTGCGGCCACCTCGCGTCGGAGCTTCTTCCACGGGCGGCGCACGAGACCGGGCACCACGTCCTTCGCGCGTCCCTCCGCTCTTTCGTCGAGCCGAGGTGACGCGGCGCCGGCGACGAGTGCATCGAGCAGCCGGAGGTAGCGCTCGGACGCCAGCACGTCGCGCAGCAGGCGCTCGCGCGCCTCCGACCGTTCCGCGACGAGCCGGCCCAACAGGTTCTCCGCCAGCGCGTGATCGCCGGGCGGCAGGCTTGCAGCCGCGTCCCGCAGTCGCACGAGGAGCACATCGGCATCGCGAACGACGCCGAGCGCCTCAGCCAGCCACGCCAGCTCGTCGCGCAACGGGTCGGCCCATGCACGATCGAGCAGGGGGCGGAAGGTCCGCAGATCTGATCGAAGCCGGCGCGTGCCGACGCGGGCTTGGTGCACGCCCTCGGGATCGCCCTCTCGCACCGCGGGGTCGTGCTCGACGATCCGTCGCACTGACGACGCGAACGCGCGGCGAAGCACATCCGCGGCGGTGGCGCGGCGACCGAGCGCCACCGGTGCCAGCTCGGGTGGGAGCAGGGCACGCGGGCCGAGGGCTCGGGCCAGCTTCGGCTTGGGGTCGGGCTCCCCCGCCCCCGCGTCTCGCAGCCGTCTCACGATCGCTGCGAGCACGTCGCTCGACGCACCGGCAGCCAGCTCGACCTCCACCTCCCGGAACGACGCCACCAGCGTGCCGTCCTCGAGCACGTCGACCTCGTCGTCGTCCACCTCGGCGATCGCGCTGCCGTCCGGATCGGCGAGGAGCAGCCGGCGGCGGGTCGTGCGCAAGCGCGCCACCGGCACGAGCATGCCCGTGCGGACGCGGCTCGCGACCAGCGCGGCGATCTCGGCCGGGATCGGGCCCGGCGGACCATCGAGCTCGAGCTCAGCCCGCGCCAGACCGCCGTCGAGGGCACCGGCCACGTCCGGGAGCTTCACCGTCCACGTTCCTTGGCCGTCCGCGTCGCCGGTGCGATGCCGGACGGTGACCCCGTCGCGGATGAGACGAAGGTCGTGGACGTCGTAGTAGGTGGCATCGAGGACGCGCTCGTCGCCGCGCTCGGTCGTCGCGCCGGGGACGGCGCCTTCGAGGTCTGGCAACACGAACCCCGGCTGGGCTCCGAGCTTGATCTCTCGCTCGATCGCAGCCTTCACCGGTCGGCTTGTTCGACCCGAGCCGACGCCAGCTCCTGCAGCCGGAGGTGGGTGTCGACCCCGGCGATCGTCTCGACCTTCGACCATGTGCCATCGGGACCCAACGTCCAGGCCAGGACGTCGTCCGCGAGGTTCACATCGAGGATCTCCTCCAGACGCGCCTGCAGCCGTGGATCATCGACCGGCGTGAGCGCCTCGACGCGACGGTCGAGGTTCCTGGGCATCCAGTCGGCCGACCCGATGTAGTGGAGCGAACGTCCCGGTCCTGCGCCGTTCGCGAACTCAAAGATGCGCGAGTGCTCGAGGTAGCGGCCGACGATCGAGCGGACGCGGATGTTCTCTGACAGCCCCGGCAACCCCGGTCGCAGGCAGCAGATGCCTCGGATGATGCAGTCGATCTGCACGCCCGCCTGCGAAGCCTCGTAGAGCTGCTCGATCATGTCGGGGTCGACGAGGCTGTTCATCTTCGCCCGGATGCGACCGGACCCTGGGTTGGCGCGTGCGGCCGCGGCCTCCTGGTCGATGAGCGTTCGCAGGCGCTGGCGCAACGAGTGCGGCGCGATGAGCAGCTTCTCGTAGCGCACGTTGCGCCCGTAGCCGGTGAGGAAGTTGAACAGCTGCGTGAGGTCTGCCCCGAGCTCCTCGTCGGCGGTCAGCAGGCCGAGGTCCTCGTAGAGCTTGGCCGTCTTGGAGTTGTAGTTGCCGGTCCCGATGTGCGCGTAGCGGCGGATCCCCTCCGGCTCGTCGCGCACGACCAGCGCGGTCTTGGCGTGGGTCTTGAGCCCGACCAAGCCGTAGACGACGTGCACGCCCGCCTCTTCGAGCGCTCTCGCGAACTCGATGTTGGCCTGCTCGTCGCCTCGGGCCTTGAGCTCGACGAGCGCCGCCACCTGCTTGCCCCGCTCGGCGGCGCGGATCAACGAGCGCACGATCGGGCTCTCGCCCGAGGTGCGGTAGAGGCTGAGCTTGATGGCCAGCACACGCGGGTCCATCGAGGCTTGGCGGACGAACTCCTCGACGGTGGTGGCGAAGCTGTCGTAGGGGTGGTGCACCAGGACGTCGCGCTCACGCAGCACGGTGAAGATGTCGACGCGGTCCTCGCCGTCGCGTGCGATGTCCGGAGGGGTGACCGGCAGGTACACCGGGTCCTTGAGGTCAGGACGATCGAGCGCGTACACGGCCCAGAGGCCGCTGAGGTCGAGCGGGCCCGCGTGCAGCTGCACGTCTTCGTCATCGAGGTCGAGCTCGCGCTGAAGCAGCTCTCGCACCTCGTTCGTCGCGTCGAGGTCGAGCTCGAGGCGCACCGCGCGACGAAAGCGGCGGCGGCGAAGCTCCATCTCGACGGCAGCGAGCAGATCGTCGGCCTCTTCCTCCTCGAGCGTGAGGTCGGCGTTGCGGATCACGCGGAAGCTGTGGTGGTCCTCGATCTCCATGCCGGGGAAGAGGGCCTCGAGGTGCGCGGCGATGACCTGTTCGAGTGGGACGAAGCGCTCACCGTCGGGCAGCACCAAGAAGCGCGGCAGCAGCGGCGGCACCTTCACGCGCGCGAACCGGCGTTGCCCGGTGACGGGGTCGCGCACGATCACCGCGAGGTTGAGCGAGAGGTGGGAGATGTACGGGAACGGATGGCCGGGGTCGACGGCGAGCGGCGTCAACACGGGGAAGATGCGGTCGTCGAAGACCTCGTCGAGCCACTTGACGTCGTCCTCGTCGAGGTCGCCGTAGGACGAGAAGATGATCCCCGCACCGCTCAGCGCGGGCGTCACCTGCTCGAGGAAGATCGCCTCCATCCAGTGCACCAACGCGTCGACGCGCTCGAGCACCTCGAGCAGCTGTTGCGCAGGCGTGCGGCCGTCAGGGGTCGCCGCGACGATGCCTGCGGCCACCTGGTCCTTCAGCCCGGCCACCCGGACCTGGAAGAACTCGTCGAGGTTCTGGCTGAAGATGGCGAGGAACTTGACCCGCTCGAGCAGCGGCACGCCCTCCATCTCGGCCAGGGCGAGGACCCGGGCGTTGAAGTCCAGCCAGGACAGCTCGCGGTTCAGCAGCCGGACGTCAGACGCAACATCGGCAGCCTCGAGCACGCCGACAGGTTACCGACGTGTCAGGGCGTCGCTTCTTCGTCGGGCAGGCCGAGGTCCCAGTCCAGCAGGAGGTTCTCGCGCTCTGCGTCGCGCACGACACGCTCCCGGTTGCGCCGGAACTGAGGGTCGTGGGGTGGCAACAGCTCGAGGCGGGCGAGCACGCGGGCCCGGAACTCCTCGATCAACGTGCGGTCCCCGAAGTCGGAGTGGACGTCCCAATGGGGCGCGACCGGACCCAGGTACATCACGCGGACGTGCCCTCGCGGCGGTTCGTTCGGCGGTTCCTCTGCGAGATCCATAGGGCGGACGATGGTAGTGGACTCGTTGGTTCAGCCCAACGTGGCCCGGACCGTCCTGGCCTGGCCGCCGCGCTCGATCTTCAGCTCGATGCGGTCACCGGGCGAGTGGCTGCGGACCGCGGCGCGCACCTGATCCGGACCGTTCACGGCCTGGCCGTCGATCTCGACGATCACGTCGCCCTGCTGGAGGAGGGCGACGTCAGCGGCCGAGCCCGCCTCCACCTGGTCGACGAACGCGCCCTGGTCGACGGTCACGCCGAACTGGTTGAGCACGTCAGGCAGCACATCGGTGACGCTGCGGCTCGAGACCCCGAGGAACGCAGCCGCCGCCTTGACCTCACTCTTACCCGCCTTGATGTCCTCTATCAGCGGCTTGACCGAGTCGATCGCGATGGAGAATCCGATGTTCTGCGCATCCGGGATGATGGCGGTGTTGATGCCCACCACCTCGCCGCGGGCGTTCACCAGCGGACCGCCCGAGTTGCCGGGGTTGATGGCGGCGTCGGTCTGGATCAAGTTCTCCAGGGAGATGCCGGTGTCGTGGATCGAGCGGTCCTTGGCCGACACGATGCCCCGCGTGACCGATGGCTCACCGCCGAGGTCGAGCGCGTTGCCGATGGCGAGCACCTCGTCGCCGACCTGGACGTCCTTGGACGAGCCGAGCGTCGCCGGTGAGAGCCCGGTCGTGCGGTCCACCTTCACGAGGGCGATGTCGTCTTGAGTCAGGCTCCCGACGATCTGGGCTTGCTCCTTCGAGCCGTCAGCGAAGATGACCGTGATGGTCTGCGCGCCCTCGATCACGTGGGCGTTCGTGAGGACCAGGCCCTCGTTCGAGATGACGACGCCCGATCCCGCGGCCCCGAACAGGCCCTGACGGTCCCGGCCGTTGACCTCGATCGACACCACGGAGCGCTCGACGTGGGCGAGCACGTCGCGCACGTCCATCGCAGCCCCCGAGGGGATCGTGGCGGCCGGCGCGCTGGTGCGTGCCGGAACCGGATCGTCATGCAGCGCGACCACCAGCCCGGAGGCGACGAGCGCACCGACCACCGCGCCCACCGCGATGCCGAGCAGCGGACCGCGTCCTCCACGCCGCTCCGGGCGAGCCGCGCTGTCCGCAGCCGGTGCGGTGCCGCCCGGCGCCGGAGGGATCGGCGGCGGTGTCAGGTACCCGACCGGCTCATAGGCGCCGCCCGGTGCGAGCGGCGGGCCCGACGGCGATCCGGCGGGCGGGGTGACGGGTTGCTCCCAGAACGGCGCGCTCGCCACGCGTTGCTCGACCGTCGGGAGCGGCGGAGATCCCACCGGAAGGAAGGGTTCGTGGTCAGGATCGGTCACGTGTGCCTCGGACGCTACCCGCAACGTCGCGGGCTCGATCCGAGTTCCCGGGAACCAATTCCCGCGTGGCTCCGTAGAGAACAGGGAAGGGAGCTCGCATGGACATGAAGTGGATGCAACGAGGCCGGTGCCGGGAGATCCCGCCGTCGACGTTCTTCCCCAGCGATGGCGTCGGGGTGGACGTGGCGCGGCGCATCTGCGCCGACTGCCCGGTCAAGAGCCCGTGCCTCGAGTACGCGCTCGAGAACCACATCGACCACGGAGTCTGGGGCGGATGCTCCGAGCGCGAACGCCGCCGGATCCTGAAGCGCCGCCGCACGATCGAACGCACTCCGACCCCCACCTGACCCACACCGCCCGTTCACCTTTCGGGTGGGGCTACCAGCCGTCCACGAGGGTGCGGAGGCCTTCGGCGAGGCGGTCGAGGACCGACGGATCACCGGCCGGTGGCAGCTGGCGGGCGACAGCCTCGAGGGTGGCCTGGTCGACCGGGCCGGCCACCGTCACCCCGACCCCGTTCGACTCGTACACGATCGCCGCCATGGCCGCGGGATCGGTCGAGCGCCACGGGTCTCCGGGGACCCCGGCGACCGGGTGGCGCAGCCCGCCGGTGAGCGTGGACCAGTCGACCTTGCCCGGCTTCGTCTGCACCCCGATCCAGCTCTTCGGCGAGTCGCCGAACACGACCAGCGTCCCGCCCCCCGTCGTCGTGAACGCCCGTCCCCGGCGCAGGCCGTTGATCTGGTCGGGCAGCGCGA
>JBEEGB010000161.1:0-3725 GCA_041166585.1 Acidimicrobiaceae bacterium | reverse complement strand
GATGACCGGCTCCGCCGGTCATCCGCCGAGAAGAACGCGCCGGCCAAGGGCCGGCGACAACATGCTCGCTTCGGAACCTCCGGTTCCGAAGCGAAACATCAAAAGATGAAGATGCGGGCCACGTAGTAGGTCGCGGGGAGGACGAACAGCATGGCGTCGAAGCGGTCGAGGACGCCGCCGTGGCCGGGGAGGATCGTGCCCATGTCCTTCACGCCCAGGTCACGCTTGAGCAACGACTCGCACAGGTCGCCGAGGAAGGCGGCCGCCGCGGCGCACACACCGAACAGCAAGTGCACCGACAAGCCCTTGTCGGACCACGGCCCGATGAAGCCCGCGAACACGCCGCCGAGGATGACCGCGCCCACCGCGCCGCCGAGCAGGCCCTCGACGGTCTTGTTCGGGCTCGCGGCAGAGAGCGGCCGGCTGCCGAGGCTGCGGCCGACGAAGAAGCCGCCCACGTCATAACCCACCGTGGCCAGCACCGCGCCGAACAGCACCCCCACGCCATCAGGCAGGGCGAGGATCAGCGCGGCGAACGAACCGAGCACGCCGACGTAGAGGACGCCGAGCAACGTCGACGCGGTTCCGAGCACCGGCGAGTCCTCACCTCCCGCGCCGATGAGGTACCAGATCAGGCAGAACGCCACGGTCAGGAACAGCACCACCGGGAAGGCGGCCTCGAGGTTGGCGTACGCCCCGAGCGGGAGCGTGACCGTCGCCACGATGCCGAGCAGGGTGGCGGGGTGGTAGCCGGCGCGGCGCAGCGCGGTGAACAGCTCGGCCACCGCGAACGCCAAGATGACGACCACGAGGACCATGACGTACTTCGGCCCGAGCTTGGCGAGGAGCAGGAAGAGCGCGGCGATGCCGAGGCCCACGGCGGCTGCCTGCTGCACGTCGCGACCGGAGTCGGCCGGCCGGTCGTAGGCCGAACCAGCCGAGCGCGTGCGGGCTGCGGTGCGACGCGGGTCGCTCGAGATCGATCGAGTGGTGGCCACCGGTTCGGCGGGTTCGTCGTACGGATCGTCGAACTCGAAGAACTCGTCGCCCGCCGGCCGGTCGCTGGTGTCGAGTGCACCCACGCGGGTCTCGTCGTCCGCGAGCCGCGAGAAGTCGTCGTAGTCGTCCTGCTCGGCGGCTCCGCCTTCGCCCCGCCACCGCGGCTGGGAAGATGTGAACGAGGACCAGGCCTCGAGGTCGTCCTCGCTGCCCGGACCCGTATCGGCCGAGAAGACCCGAGGCACCTCACCGGTCGCCGGTTCGGTCCAGTGCGGCATCGACGGCGGGTCGGGAGGCACGACGGGCGTGCGCTCGATGTCACGCGGATCGGACGCTCCCGCCAGCGGGAAGCGGATCGCGGGACGCGGGCCGTCTTCCGGCGGTGACTCCGGGCGATCGCCGAACCGCGGCGCGTCCGTGGGCAGGCGGTGGGCAACGTCCTCGCGTTCGATCGCCTTCTCGGCTTCCTCCGCACCGATGATCCGTACGCCCTCCTTGTCGGGCGTGCGCGGCTCACCTCGGAAGGGCTGCTGCTCGTCGTCGTCCATATCGGCCTCCTTGGGAACGGTCGCCGCTAGACCTCGAGGAGCTCGCGCTCCTTGTGCTCGAACGCGGCATCGATCTCGGCTTCGTGCGCGTGGGTCTTGCGGTCGAGCTCTTTTTCGGCCCGCACCAGCTCGTCCTCGGTGACGTCGCCATCCTTCTGCAGGCCCTCGAGCTCATGGCGAGCGGCGCGGCGCAGGTTGCGGATGGCGATCTTGCCCTCCTCGGAGAGGTTCTTGACCCGCTTCACCATCTCCTTGCGTCGCTCCTGGGTGAGCGGCGGGAAGCTGAGGCGGATGACCACGCCGTCGTTGGAGGGGTTCAGCCCGAGGTCGGAGTTGCGGATCGCCTTCTCGATGGCGCCCATCAGCTTCTTGTCGAAGGGGCTGACGACGAGCATCCTCGCCTCGGGCACGCTGAAGCTGGCCAGGCCCTGCAGCGGTGTCTCCACGCCGTAGGCCTCGACGGGGAGCTTCTCGATGAGCGACGACGAGGCGCGTCCGGTGCGGACGTTGGAGAACTCGTTGCGCGCGTGGGCAACGGCCTTGGCCATCTTGTCGTCGGCCTCGCTCAGCACGAGATCGAGCAGCTCACTCACGTGAACCGCCCTGCCTGTCGGAGATCACTGAACCAGCGTACCGATCGCCTCACCCAGCAGGATGGACCGCACGTTGCCCTTGGTCATCAGGTCGAAGACCACGATGGGGACGTTGTTCTCCATGCACAGCGTGACGGCCGTGGGGTCCATGGCCCGGAGCCCGCGGTTGATGATCTCCACGTAGCCGACCTCGGCCAGCAGGGTCGCGTCGGGGTTGGTGCGCGGGTCGGCGGTGTAGATGCCCTCGACACCGGAGTGGGTGCCCCGCAAGATCACGCCGGCTTCGATCTCGACCGCACGCAGCGCGGCGGCGGTGTCGGTGGTGAAGAACGGGTTGCCGGTGCCCGCCGCGAAGATCACGACACGACCCTTCTCGAGGTGGCGGATGGCCCGGCGGCGGACGTAGGGCTCGGCCACCTGTGACATCGTGATCGCGGTCTGCACCCGCGTGGGCTGACCGAGCCGCTCCAGGACGTCTTGCAGCGCGAGGCCGTTGATGACGGTGGCCAGCATCCCCATGTGGTCGGCCTGGGCGCGATCCATCCCGGCGCTCGCGCCGGTCATGCCCCGCCAGATGTTGCCGCCGCCGACGACGACGGCCATCTCGACCCCGAGCTCGTCGCGCACCTCCACGATCTCCGCCGCCAGCTGCTCGACGACCTTGCCGTCGATGCCGAAGCCCTCGTCACCGGCGAACGCCTCGCCTGAGAGCTTGAGGAGGATGCGCGCCCAGCGCGGTTCGGGCACGCCTTTAGCCGCCGATGACCACTTGAGAGAAGCGGACGATCTTGGCATCACCCAGCACCTGCTGGATGGTCTGCTTCTCGTCGCGGACGAACTTCTGCTCGAGCAGCACCTGGTCGCGGAACCAGCCGTCGAGCTTGCCGCTGACGATCTTCTCCAGCGCCGCCTCGGGCTTGCCCTCGGCTCGGGTGATGCCTTCGAGCGTCTCGCGCTCGGCAGCCACCGCCTCGGCGGGGACCTCGTCACGGGAGAGGTGCGCGGGCTTGGTGAACGCGATGTGCACGGCGATGTCGTGCGCCAGCTCCTCGGTGCCGCCGGCGAGCTCCACGATGACTGCGTTGACGCCGCGGCCGTCCTGCTTGTGCAGGTAGGTGTCCAGGATGTTGCCGGCGCCGGCCTCGACGCGGACGACCGTGCCGACCTCGATGTTCTCCTTGAGCGTGACCTTCAGGTCATCCACGGCGTCCTTGTGCGCGTCGACCGCGCCCTCGCCGTCGGCGAGGACCGCGTCGGCGAGCTGCTGCAGCACCGGGAGGAACTCCTTCGACTTCGCCACGAAGTCGGTCTCGCTCTTGAGCTCGACGATCGCCGCGGCGCCGGGCTTCGTGGCGACGGCGACCGCACCCTGGGAGTTGTCCCGGTCGGTGCGAGACGCCGACTTCACGATGCCTTGCTCACGCAGCCACTTGAAGGCTGCTTCGGAATCGCCGTCGTTGGCCTCGAGCGCCTTCTTGGCGTCCATCATCCCCGCGCCGCTGGCGTCGCGCAGGGCCTTGACGTCCTTCGCGCTGAATTCGGGCATGGTCTTCAGGACTCCTCGGTGGTCTCGGTCTCGGTCTCG
>JBEEGB010000160.1:0-7899 GCA_041166585.1 Acidimicrobiaceae bacterium | reverse complement strand
CCGGGCGCGTGCTGCGTCGAGACCAGGACGGTCTTGAGCCGGACCGGGCGGCCGTCCTCGTAGTCGAAGGTGACCTGGGTCTTCCCGTCGGGGCGCAGATACGGGAGGATCCCTGCCTTGCGCACCTCGGCGAGGCGGTGAGCGAGCCGGTGCGCGAGCCAGATCGGCAACGGCATGAGGTCGTCGGTCTCGTCGCAGGCGTAGCCGAACATCATCCCCTGGTCGCCGGCGCCCTGTGCGTTGTGGATGTCCTCGCCGGACACACCGGTCCGGGTCTCGTAGGCCGTGTCGACGCCTTGGGCGATGTTGGACGACTGCTCGTCGATCGACACGATGACGCCGCACGTGTTGCCGTCGAAGCCGTAGGACTCGCGGTCGTAGCCGATGCCGACGATCGTGTCGCGCACGATCTTCGGGATCTCGACGTACGCGTCGGTCGTGCTCTCGCCGGCGACCATCGCGAGGCCAGTGGTCACCAGCGTCTCGCACGCCACGCGTCCACGGGGGTCGGCCTCCATGATCGCGTCGAGGACCGCGTCAGAGATCTGGTCCGCGATCTTGTCGGGATGGCCCTCGGTGACGGACTCCGAGGTGAAGGTGAAACGGCTGTTCACTGGTTGCTCCTGTGGTTGATCACGGCATCGAGCACCGCGCTGGCGACGGTGTGCTTGTCACTGAGCGGTACGGGGCGAGAGGTTGTCGCTGAGACGATGGTGACGGCGTTGGTGTCGTGCTCGAAGCCCACACCCGGCGCGCTCACATCGTTCGCCACGACGAGGTCGGCTCCCTTCCTCGCCAGCTTCTCGCGGGCGTTGGCGACCACGTCGTCGGTCTCGGCGGCGAAGCCGACGATCGTCTGACCGGGGCGGCGTCGCGCTCCCAGGGCGGCGAGGATGTCGGTCGTCGGGACGAGGACGATCTCGGGAATGCCCGAGTGCTTCTTGAGCTTCCGGTCGGCGACCGCCGCGGGCCGGAAGTCGGCGACGGCCGCTGCCATCACGACCACATCGCAGCCGTCGCTCCGGGAGAGCACCGCGTGCTCCATCTCCTCGGCCGTCTGGATCCGCACGACATCGATGCCGGCCGCGATCGGGCGGTCGGTGGTGGTGATGAGCGTGACCTTTGCCCCGCGCCGGATGGCCTCGTCGGCGATGGCGTGGCCTTGCTTGCCCGAAGACCGGTTCGAGATGAACCGGACCGGGTCGATGGGCTCACGGGTGCCGCCCGCCGTGACCAGCACGTGCAGGCCGGCGAGATCGGGCTCACTGAGCACGCGCTCGACCGCGGCAACGATCGTCTCGGGGTCGGCCAACCGTCCCGCTCCGACGTCGCCGCCGGCGAGGCGTCCTTCCTCGGGGGGCACGATGTGCACGCCCCGCTGCGCGAGCGTGCGCAGGTTGTCCTGCACCGCCGCGTGCTCCCACATCTCGGTGTGCATGGCAGGGCACACGATCACCGGTGCCCGCGTGGCGAGCAAGGTGTTCGTGAGCAGATCGTTGCTGATGCCCGCGGCGTACGTGCCGATGAGCCGCGCGGTCGCGGGTGCGACCAGGATCAGGTCCGCGCGCTGACCGAGGCTCGTGTGCGGGATGGGATCGTCGTCGTCCCACAGGGACGTGTGCGCCTTCTCAGAGCCGAGCGCGTCGAACGTCGTGCGCCCCACGAAGCGCAGCGCGTCCTCGGTCAGCACCGGAGCGACGTGCGCTCCCGCGTCGACGAGACGGCGACACACCTCGATCGCCTTGTAGGCGGCGATTCCCCCGGTGACGCCGAGGACGACTCGGCGCCCGCCCAGCATGCTCGTGTCCTACGCGACCGGGTCGGCCCCGCCCTCGACGTCAGCCTCATCCTCTTCGGGCGGATCGACGGGGACGATCTTGTGGGCTGCGACCTCTTCGAAGGCGATCGACAACGGCTTGCGAGCGACGGACGTCACCTGCGGCGGCACGATGGCGCCGAGGCCCTCACCGAGCTGCCCGAAGTAGGAGTTGATCTGCCGGGCCCGCTTGGCGCCGAGCGTGACCAGCCGGAACTTGGAGCCCGCAGCCTCGAGGAGCTCCTCGATGGGCGGGTTCATCATCGTGTCGTGACGGCCGGTGGGCATGCGCGTTGAGCACCTCGGACAGATTGGAAGGGTCCGTCAGGTTAGCAGCCAGGCCCTTCTGGACGGCAATCAAGGGGCGGATCGGGCGGTTTCGACGATCTCGCGCACCAGCTGCTCCGGGGTTGCGGCTTCCGAGTCGAGCACCAGGTCATAGGGCGAACGGTCCTCGATGTCGATGGCGTAGTACGTGAGGTAGCGGGTGCGCTCGGAGTCTTCCCGCACCCGGTTCGCCTCCGCGGCTGCCGCCGGCTCGATGTGCTCGCGGGACGCGACCCGCCGGGCGCGCTCGCCCGCGTCGCAGTCGATCCAGACGCGCACCGCGTCGAGGCCTTCGTTCGTCGCGATCCAGCCCGCCAGGCGCGACTCGAGGACGACGTCGCCGGCCGCGGCCCGTTCTGCCAGCCTGCGGTCGAGCTCGATGTCGATCGTCGGGTCGTGCTCGGACTCCGAGGAGAACTCGGCGACGTTCATGTGCCGGTCGGCGGCCATGGAGCGCCACACCGTGCCTCCGTCGAGGCGCTCGAGGCGCAGCGCTTCCGCGACGAGCCTGGCCACCGTGCTCGTACCCGACCCAGGGAGGCCGGAGATGGTGACGAGCAATTCAGCCGGAGAAGGCCTCGAGCAGCTTGGCCCGCTGCTGGTCGCCGAGACCGCGGACGCGACGCGTCTCGCTGATCCCGATCTCCTCCATCGTGCGACGAGCCTTGACCTTGCCCACCCCGGGCAGCGATTCGAGCACGGCCAGGACCTTCATCTTGCCGATGATGTCGTCGCCGGACTGGTGGAGCAGCTCCTTCAGGTTCAGCGAACCCATCTTGAGCTTCTCCTTGAGCTCGGCCCGAGCACGGCGCGCGACGGCTGCCTTGTCAAGCGCAGCCTGACGTTGCTCCGGCGAAAGAACGGGAGGAAGTGCCATGGGAGGAGACCCTACTCGTGATGCCTGGATCAGGGTTCGAGCTCAGCCGCGATGGCGGCGGCTGCCGCGGCCGGGTCCTCCGCAGCCGTGACCGCACGACCGATCACGAGGAGGTCTGCGCCCGCCGCGATCGCCTCTGACGGCGTCGCCGCCCGTGCCTGGTCGTGCGTCGGGGATCCGGTGGGTCGAATGCCAGGCACCACCGCGACGAGTCGAGGGCCGTACTGCTTCGCCTCCCGCACGTCGGCCGCCGCGCAGACGATCCCGCCGCAGCCGCTCTCGATCGCGAGCTTCACGCGCTTCGGGAGGATGTGCGGCGGCGCGGTGTCGTCGCTCGTGAGCACGGTGACCGCGAGCGCCATGGCTGTCGGCAGCTCGGCGTGCGCCGCGCCGAGGGCGAGGCCCTCGACTCCGGCGCGGAGCATGTCCGCGCCACCCTGCGCGTGCAACGTCAGGTACGCCGCGCCGATCGAACCGAGCACCCGGGCCGCTCGCTCGACGGTCGTCGGTATGTCGTGCAGCTTCAGGTCGCAGAACACGTCGTAGCCGAGCTCGGTCATCGAGGTCACGGCGTCCGGTCCCACCGCGCTGTACAGCTCGAGGCCGACCTTGACGGTGCTGAACCACGGTCGCAGCTCGTGCGCCAGCCGCAGCGCGGGCACGAGGTCGTCGGTGTCGAGGACGAGCACGAGCTTGTCCCGCACCGCCTCCGATGCACCCGCACGCGTCGATGCCTCAACCATGGACCCCTCCGATGATCTCCGCCATTGAGCCCACGCCGTGGCGGGCACACCAGTCTTCCAGCTGCTCGAGCACCCGGACGGGCGCCCTCGGGTCGGCGAACGTCGCCGTGCCCACCTGCACCGCCGACGCACCGGCCAGCAGCAGCTCGACGGCATCGACGCCCGAGGTGACCCCTCCGACGCCCACGATCGGCGTGGAGGGCATCGACGCGTGGACGTCGTGCACCGCTCGCACGGCGATCGGGTGGATGGCTGGCCCGCTGAGCCCTCCGCCGCCGGCGCCCGAACCGAGCCGGTAGCGACGCGTCTCCACGTCGATGGCCATGCCCAGCATCGTGTTGACGAGGGTGAGCGCTTCGGCCCCGGCGTCGACCGCCGCTCGGGCGATGGCCGTGATGCTGGTGACGCTGGCCGTCAGCTTGGCCCACACCGGGCGGTCGAGCGCGGCGACCACGGCGCCGATCACCTCTGCCGTCGCCACTTCGGACTGTGCGAAGAGGTGGCGTCCGCCGTCGAGGTTGGGGCAGGAGAGGTTGACCTCGATGGCCACGACACCTGCGGGCGCGCCGGCGAGCAGCTTCGCCGCCGCTTCGAAGTCCTCCACGGATCGGCCCCAGATGCTGGCCACCACGCGAGCGCGGGTCGCGAGCAGCGACGGAAGCTCGTGCTCGAGCCACGCACGCACGCCAGGACCTTGCAGCCCGACGCTGTTGAGCATGCCCGCGGTCGCCTCATGGACTCGAGGAGCAGCGTTGCCGGGCCATGGGTCCGCAGAGAGCGACTTCACCACGACGGCGCCGAGGCGTTCGAGCGGGAAGTAGCGGCCGAGCTCCGCGCCGTGCCCCGCCGTACCCGAAGCCGTGAGCACCGGGTTGGGCAGCTCGACCGACCCGACCGACGTGCGCAGCTCGGTCATCGGAAGAGGGGCAGCTGATCGGGGTCGTGGAGGCCGCGGTGATACTCCTGCAGCGTGCGGACGCGCAGCTCGTGGTGCGCCCAGTCGGCCATGCCCTCGGCTGCCGCGAGCCCTGCCGCGGCGGTGGTGAGGCACGGGACGTGGTTCACGCCTGCTGCGGCGCGGATGTGGTCGCCATCGGCGCGCGCTCCCCCACCTCGCGGGCTGTTGATCACGAGGTCGACCTTGCCCGAGTTGATGAGCTCCACCGCGTCGACGCCCGTGGCCTCGCCGATCTTGGCGACCACGGTTGCCACCGGCACCCCGTTGGCTTCGAGGAACGCGTTGGTTCCGGTGGTGGCTGCGATGGTGAAGCCGAGCTCGATGAAGCGCCGTGCCGCGGCGAGGCCCGAGCCCTTGTCACGATCGGCCAGGGAGAGGAACACCTGCCCGCCCGTCGGCAGCGGATCACCGGCCGCGATCTGGCTCTTGGCGAACGCGAGGCCGAAGGTGCGGTCGATGCCCATGACCTCACCGGTCGACCGCATCTCCGGGCCGAGCAACGTGTCTGCGTCCGGGAACCGGTTGAACGGGAGCACGGCTTCCTTCACCGCCACGTGGTGCATGTGCATCCCGGGGTTGAGCATCCCCTCCGCTCGCAGCTCGTCGAGCGTCGCGCCGAGCATCACCCTCGCGGCGATCTTGACGAGCGGCACGCCTGTCGCCTTCGCGACGAACGGGACGGTGCGCGACGCGCGTGGGTTGGCCTCGATCACGAACACCTGGTTCGCCTTCACGGCGTACTGCACGTTGACGAGTCCGATGACCTCGAGGGCCGTGGCGATGGCGCGGGTGTGCTGCTCGATGACCGCGATCGTCTCCGCGGACAACGAGTAGGGCGGGATCGCGCACGCGCTGTCACCCGAGTGCACGCCTGCCTCTTCGATGTGCTCCATCACTGCGCCGATGATCACCTCGCCGGTGTGGTCGCGGATCGCGTCGACGTCCACCTCGGTGGCGTCCTCGAGGAACCGGTCGACGAGCACGGGGCGCTCGGCGGAGAGACCGCCCTCCTTGCCGAGCGAGCCGAACCCTGCGAGCTCGGCCATCGCCCGGGTCAGGGACGGGTCGTCGTAGACGATCTCCATCGCCCGACCACCCAGCACGTAGCTCGGGCGGACGAGCGCGGGGTAGCCGATGCGATCGACGATGCGCAGCGCGTCGTCGATGGTCGTCGCGGTGTCGCCCGCCGGTTGCGGGATCTCGAGGTGCGCGCAGAGGGCGTTCCACCGGTCGCGGTCCTCGGCGAGGTCGATCGAGGCGGGGCTCGTGCCCAGCACGAGCTCGGGCGGGAGGAGACCGGCGAGCTTCAGCGGCGTCTGTCCGCCGAGGGACACGATCACACCGCGGAGATCACCGGTGCGCTGCTCCGCGGCGATGACGTTGAGCACGTCCTCGTGCGTGACCGGTTCGAAGTAGAGCCGGTCGGACGTGTCGTAGTCCGTCGACACCGTCTCGGGGTTGCAGTTGACCATGATAGTCTCGAACCCGGCCTCGCGGAGTGCGAAGGCGGCGTGGACGCAGCAGTAGTCGAACTCGATGCCTTGGCCGATCCGGTTCGGACCGGACCCGAGGATGATGACCTTGGGCCGGTCGCTGCCGCTCACCTCGTCCTCGTCCTCGTAGGTCGAGTAGTGGTACGGCGTCGCGGCTTCAAACTCCGCCGCGCACGTGTCGACGGTCTTGTACGTCGGGAGCACGCCTTCGGCTTCACGCTTCGCGCGGACCGCGAGCTCGGGCACGCCCCACAGCCACGCGAGCTGCGCGTCCGAGAAGCCGAGCCGCTTGGCCCGCCGCCACGACGGCCGGTCCATGCGCTCGAAGCCGAGCTCGGCCAAGTGCGCGCGCTCGTCGACGAGCTGCGCGATCTGATCGAGAAACCAGGGATCGACCTTGGTGGCCTCGTACAGGCGCTCGATCGAGATGCCTCGGCGCAGAGCGGCCTCGAGCTGGAACGGACGGTCGGGTGTGCCGATGGCGGCGCGGGCGACGAGGTCGTCGTCGTTCATGCTGTCGAGCAAGGCTTCGCCCGGGTCGCAGTTGAGACCCTGCCTCCCGTGCTCGAGCGAGCGCATGGCCTTCTGCAGCGATTCGGGGAACGTGCGGCCGATGGCCATCGCCTCCCCCACCGACTGCATCGAGGTGCCGAGCACGCCCCTCGCGCCGGGGAACTTCTCGAACGCCCAGCGCGGGACCTTGGTGACGACGTAGTCGATGACCGGCTCGAAGCTGGCCGGGGTCTTCTTCGTGATGTCGTTGGGGATCTCGTCGAGCGTGTAGCCGACCGCGAGCCGGGCGGCGATCTTCGCGATCGGGAAGCCGGTGGCCTTGGATGCGAGCGCGCTGCTGCGCGACACGCGCGGGTTCATCTCGATGATGACCATGTCGCCGTTGGTGGGATCGAGCGCGAACTGGACGTTCGACCCACCCGTCTCGACACCTACTCGCCGAATGCACGCGAACGCGGCGTCGCGCATGAGCTGGTACTCGACGTCCGAGAGCGTCTGCGCCGGGGCCACGGTGATGGAGTCTCCGGTGTGGACGCCCATCGGGTCGAGGTTCTCGATCGAGCAGACGATCACGCAGTTGTCGGCGCGGTCGCGCATCACCTCGAGCTCGTATTCCTTCCACCCCGCGATCGACCGCTCGATGAGGATCTCGCCGATCGGGCTGGCGCTGAGGCCGAGCTTGGCGAGGTGGTCGAGCTCGGCGGGCGTCGAGGCGATGCCGGTGCCCTTGCCGCCGAGGATGAACGCCGGGCGGATCACCACCGGGAGCCCGACGCGGGCGGCGACCTCGCGCCCTTCGTCGATCGTGTGCGCGATGCCTGACGCGGGCACCGACAAGCCGATCTCCTGCATGGCGATCTTGAACCGCTCGCGGTCTTCGGCGGTGCTGATGGCCTCCGCGTTGGCGCCGATCATCTCGGGCGTGCCGGGCCGGCCGATGATCCCCCGCTCGTAGAGGCCCATGGCCAGGTTCAGCGCGGTCTGACCGCCAAGGGTGGGAAGCACGGCATCAGGTCGCTCCCGTTCGATGATCCTCGCGAGGATGTCCACGTCGAGTGGTTCGACGTAGGTGGCGTCGGCGAACTCCGGGTCGGTCATGATCGTCGCCGGGTTCGAGTTGGCGAGGATCACCTTGTAGCCCTCGTCCCGCAGGACGCGACACGCCTGGGTGC
>JBEEGB010000159.1:0-8877 GCA_041166585.1 Acidimicrobiaceae bacterium | reverse complement strand
CCCTTCGTGTCAGGCGCGCCCGTGCTCGTCGTCTGCACCGACGGCGTGGAGAAGTCGCCGAGCGCCACCGCGTTGCCGGCGAGTGGCGTGACGGTCTGGGTCGCGGTCGGCGTGCCGCCGCTCGGATCGATCGACTGCGCACTCGTCTCCGTGACGGCCGCGAGCCGGAGCAGGCTGCCGAGCTGGAGAGCCACGACGGATGCACCGCCGGAGCTGGACCCGACACCTGTCACGGGATCGTCAGCGCGCGCCGTTGAGATCGCGGATGATGCAATGACGAGAGCGGCGGCGAGGAGCAGCACCGCCCCCCGGCGCAAAGTGGTGGCCATCCGACGAACCTCCCTGATACGGACGATCAGCGAGTGTTGTCGATGTCGCGTGCAGGGCACCATGGCCCGATAGGGCCGTTTGCAGGGCCCTGAGCGGTCTAGTCAGACGCCCTAGTCAGACGGCGAGGAGGTCCCGGGCGCCGGTGTCGCTCGACGGATGACGAAGCTTCGACATGGCCCTGGCTTCGATCTGGCGGATCCGCTCACGGGTCAGGTTGAAGTGCTCGCCGACCTCCTCGAGCGTGCGGGGCTCGCCACGGTCGAGGCCGAAGCGCAGCTTCAGGATCTCGCGCTCACGCTCGTCGAGCGGTGCGAGCAGGCGGGCGATCTCGTCGGGCAGCAGGGCGGTGGCGGCCACCTCGAAGGGCGACTCGGCCGAACGGTCCTCCACCACGTCGCCGAGCTCGGCGTCGCCGTCCTCGCGCAAGGGCTCGGACAGCGAGAGGGGCTCCGCCGCGAAGCGCAGCGCTTCGGTGACCTTGTCTTCCGGCATCTCGACCTCGGCCGACAGCTCCGAGAGCGTCGCCGGACGGCCGAGCTTCAGCTCGAGTCGCGCTCGCGCCTTCTGCAGCCGTGCGAGCGTGTCGCCGGCATGCACCGGGAGGCGGATCGTGCGGCCGGTGTTGGCGATGCCGCGGGTGATGGCCTGACGGATCCACCACGTCGCATAGGTCGAGAACTTGAAGCCCTTGCGCCAGTCGAACTTCTCGACGGCGTGCATCAGGCCGAGGTTGCCCTCCTGGATGAGGTCGAGCAGGGGGAGCCCCGACGCCTGGTACTTCTTGGCGATCGACACCACGAGGCGCAGGTTCGACTGCACGAAGGTGCGCTCGGCGTCCTCGCCGCCCCTGGCACAGCGGCGCAGGTCACGCTTCTTGGCCGGGGTGATGTCCTTGCCGCCCTTGTCGAGCGCCAGGCGCGCTTCGTTGCCGGCCTCGATGGCCTGCGCGAGACGCACCTCGTCGTCCTTCGTGAGCAGGGGGTACTGCCCGATGTCGGTGAGGTACAGCCGGACGAGATCTTCCTCGTCGCGCTCGACGCGCTCCTTGGGCAACGACGCTCCTCGGGTGTTGTGGGGACTCCGCCGGAGGCCCGATGCTCACGATACTGGCCGGGTCAAGGCCGCCAACCCCCTCCAGTGCCCTGATCGGCGCGGCCATCGCCTGGATCAAGTGCCATTCGCGGGAATTCGCCGCTCAGCGCGGAATTCCTGCCCCCGGTAGGGTCCCGAGGATGCCCGACGAGGTCGAGCTCACCATCGTGACCATGCTCTTCGACTCGATCGACCCAGTGCGGTTGCAGTCGGTCCTGGCGAACTACGTGGTGATGAGCCGAGGTCAGCCGGGGTGCCGGAACATCGACCTCTGCCTCTCCGCCACCGCTCCCACCCGCTTCGTGATCATCGAGAAGTGGGAGACGCCCGATGCGCAGCGGGCGCACTTCGACTCTCCCGCCATGGTGGAGATGGCGCGCTCGTGTGACGGGCTGCTGACCGCACCGCCGGTGATCGATCTCCTCGAGCCGATCTCCGCCCACGACCTGGCTTGAAGGCGCGTTCTGGCGTCAACCACGTCGCATATGCGGACGTGAGTGACGCCAGAATGAATTGGTCAGGCAGACGCCGAATCGCTGAGGGCGGTGATCTCGGCCCAGGTGAGCGAGTCGGCGGACCACAGCCGCTCGAAGGCGGCGTCGGCGGCGTCGCTGAAGCTGTGCCGGTTGCGGAAGTGGTAGAGGCGGCGCTGGCGGTTGTCGTAGTGCTTGTAGCCGAGACGCGTGAGCCGTCCGATCGAGTAGACGTCCCACGCCACCGCGTGCGCCTGTGACAGATCCGCGTCGGAGGGTGCGTCGCCGAAGCCAGGAGAACGCCGGTCGCGCACCCGGAGCAGCAGCCGGCCGAGGAGGTCGGCCGACCCGGTGGCCGACAGCTCGCGCGGGTGCTTGGGGTCTTCGAGCGCTCCGCTCTCGACCGCCATCGTCACGGGATCAGAGCCGCTGACCACGGCTCGGCCGAGGGGCGTGGTCTCATCGACGTCGATGTGCAGGCCGAGATCGGCGAGGCCGATGTCCACGAGCAGCTTCTCGGCCACGTCGATCAGCTCGTCGCGATCGAACTTGACCAGCGTGAACGTCTCGGGCGTGACCGTGACCGCCATGGTCAGGACGCGACCGGGTCAGCGGCGAGCACGCGCTCGCGGAGGGCATCGGCGTCCCGGCGAGCCTCGCGGGAGATCTCGGCCAGCTCGTCGACCTCGTCACCGGAGAAGCCGGCCAGCTCGCGGAAGCGGCGGGCCAGGCGCACGGGGCTGTCGTCGTCCTCGCCGCGGAAGCCACCGAGGGAGAACAGCTTGTCGACGATCTTCTGGAACTCCAGGGCGCGCTCGCGGCGGTCGGGGTCCTTTTCGGTGAGGCGCCGCAACCAGTCCGAGCCCATCTTCACGTGGGTCACCTCGTCGGCGAGCATCCAGTCCTCGCAGAACTCGAGGACAGGGTCGCCGGCGATCTCGCCGAACTCCTTCATCGTGTTGAACACGTCGATGGCCAGGCCCTCGAGCGCGCGGTTGACGCCGGTGAGGCGCAGCACGGGGTCGGGGTTGCACGCGGCCTCGTAGAGGAACGTGGACTCGGAGTACTCGCCCAGCTCGGTACCCATCCACCCGCTGAGCTTGATGCTGATCTCACAGTGCCTGGCTTCGTCCCAGCACTGCCGGGCCATGTCGAGCTTCAGCTCGAACGGCGCGTCCTCGGGACCTGTGCCGGTCTCGAAGTCCCAGCACGTGCGGCCCGCACCCTCCAGCGCCTGGATCTCGCCGACGAAGATGCCGTGCATGAGCGCGCGGGCGGCGTCGGGCGCGTCAGCCCGCTCGGGCGTGAGCCGCTGCGGGCCTCGGCCCTTGCCGCTCTTGCCGCCGGGGGTGCGACCGTCGTTCATGCGCTCGATCATCTGGACGCGGACGAAGCGGTCGTCGCGCGCCAGCTCCTCGACCGGGAAGATCTTCCTCACGCGTGAGCCTCCTGCTGGGTCTGGTAGGCGTCGCCGATCGATCCGGGTCCGGCGATGCCACCGGCCGCGAGCATCAGCTTCTCGAGGCGAGCCTGGTGGGCGCTCGCCCTGTCGATCTCGTCATCGGTCTCGATGAGCGACTGGATGAGCATCTCGCCATCACGCCAGTCGTCGAACTCGTCCTGCAGGGCGAACCGCAACGAGCGGATCGTCGGGGCATCGGTGATCGTCGACGTGTTGTTCAGGTGGTAGGTGTACGCGGCGATCTTGTGTGGGATGAGCACGCGGTACACGCCGACCAGCTTCTCGATCGTCTCCCCTGGGGCCTCTGGACCGGTCATCGCGTCCACGAACGCCACGAGCTCGTCGTTGGCCGGCACCGTCAGGCGCTCGGGGTTCATCTCGCGGAGCTCGGGCAGGCGCTTGTGCCAAAGCTCCGAATGCCAAGCGTGGTGGTAGCAGTGCGTGCCGAGGCGCATCTTCACGTCGAGCTCAGGCACGGTGGCCACCCAGCCGCCGAGCACCTCGAAGAGCTTCATCTCGATCCACTTGTAGTTGCCGACGCGGCGGGCCGAGTCCTCGACCGTGAAGATGCCCGGGATCTCGCGCCGGTCCCAGGGCGCGAACGGCGCCCGCGGCTTCTTCGGATCAGCCATCTGTCCCCCTGTCGAGCCACGCTGTCAGGTCAGCAGGTTGGCGCGAACTTGACCCTCCGGTCAAGACATGTCGGCGAGCAGCGCGTCCAGCTCGACGAGGGCGGGTGCCGGGTCGGCGGGGTCGACGAGCATGGCGTGCAGCCCGGCCCGCCGGGCACCAGCCACGTTGCCCGCCGCGTCGTCGAGGAACACGGCGGCGGCCGGCTCGATCCCGCCCAGCAGCTCGAGGGCGTGGAGGAAGATGGCGGGGTTGGGCTTGCGCATCCCCACCTCCGAGGAATCGACGATCACCTCGAACAGCACGTCCACCGGCAGCAGCTTGCGCCACTCCGACGACGCCTCCTTGACGTTGTTCGTCACCAGCCCGGTGCGGTAGCCCTGCGCCCGGAGCGCGCGCACCCGCTCGACGACCACGTCGTGCACGACGAGGCGACCCATCAGGTCGCGCAGGCTCGCGAAGTCGATCTCCACGCCTGCCTCGTTGGCCCGGGTGAGCAGGTCGAGGCCGTACTCCGGGGCCGTGATCTCACCGCGCTCGAAGCGGTGCCACGCGTGGTCGGTGTCCTCGTCGTAGGGGCCCAGCATCAGGTCGAGCACGACCTCAGGCTCGAGGCCTGCTGCGCCACCACCGAGCTCGGCCATGAGCGTGAACGGCGACGTCGTGAGCACGCCGTTGAAGTCGAAGAGCACCGCCTCGATGCGCACGCCCGAAACCTAGTGACAGGACAGGCAGCCGCTCTCGCCGTACTCCGGACCAGGGGTGAACGGTGGGTTGCTCCCGCCTTCGGGGTTGTCGCTGATCGCCATCGCGCCGGGCTTGTACACGTGCGGGTCGTCAGAAGGCCACTGGCCGAGCTGATAGCGCTTGCCGTTGTCCGACTTCATCATCATCCCGGTGCCGAACTCACCGCGTTCGTCCGGGCCCTGCTGGGTGATGTCGTAGAACACCTCAGCGAAGTCCTTGATGTCCATCGGCGAGTCGGGCGTGTAGTACACGTACGGCAGCCCCGCCGTGCCTCCTGTCGACGGCGTCGGCGGATAGGAGAACAGGCCCTGGCGGAACGTGTCCTGGTTGAGGACCGGGCCGGCCAGGTGGATGCCGCGGAACAGCGTCTGCACCCGCGCGCGGTAGATCTCGATCAGTACGCCCTCGGAGTTCTCAGCATCACCGCGGCGGGCGTCGTGGTACTCGCGGTAACCGGGCCCGTCGACGTGGTTGGTCCACGTCACCCACAGGGGCGTCATGCCGAACGCGTGGCGCCACTGGTTCTGGTCGTAGAGGCGCCCGGCGGTCGTCGTGTCGGACAACCCGGTGCCGGTGACGAACCACTCCGGGAAGTAGTTCTGGCGGGTGGCTTCGGGCGTGATCAGGATCGGTGACAGCGGGTCGACGAGCGGCACGATCGTCGTGACCCCAGCGGCCTTCATCTGGGCCATCATGTTGCTGACGTCGTTCTGGTTGCGCCCTGGGTCGTAGATGTACCCGAGCTGCACCGCGAAGCTCACGCCGTAGTCCGCGAACGCCTTCTCGCAGGTCGCGCGCAGCCGCTCGCCTTCGGGGTCGACCTGGCCGAGCGCGCCGTTCAGGTACATGAGCCCGAAGACCCGCGGCTTGCTCTTGAAGCCCTGCAGCGGGTTCAGCTCGTCGCCCGCGTAGGCCGCGTTCTTCCCGGCGAGCCGCTTGCCGACGTACTCCGCCGCGAACTTGCAGTAGTCCGCACCGCTCGGCAGGCCGGTCGACATGACCAGCGGGTTCTCCTGGTAGAAGGGCGTCGACAGCGAGGTCGTGCACAGGCACAGGACGCCTCGGGCGTTCAGCTCGCGGGCGAGCACGGTCGGCATCGCAGTCGCCGGGTTGCCCTCCATGACGGCGAACGGGTGCTTGTCCGCGATCTGGGCGGCGTCCGCGATCATCGCCTCCTGGTTCGTCGAGATGGCGCTGGCCTGGTAGTCCTCGAAGACCACCTCGCGGCCATAGGTCTCGTAGTGGTGGTTCGAGTAGGAGAACAGCGCCTTGTACGCCCGCGCCACGACGTCGTCGGCGTCGCCGAGCTTGTTGGCCTGCAGGATCGCCTTGGTCGCGTCGTCGAGCTGGCCCAGCCAGCGGATGACCTTCACCTGGTTGCCGGTGACGCCGTCGGCGGTGGCGCCGCCGTTGTCGGTCCCCTGCCAATCCGCGCAGGGCGGCATGTAGAGCGAGATGCCGACCTGGCGACCGTCGGGGCGACAGTTCGCGCCCTGGCCGAAGGCGACGTTCGAGGCGGCAGCTCCGCCCCCGCCTGCCGTTCCCCCACCTGCGGCTGCTCCCGTGCCCGCACCGCCCCCGGCGGCGCCGCCGCCGGCAGCACCGGGACCTCCCGCGGTGACCGCACCGCCCGTGGCCGTCGCCGAGCCGCCGGCCGCGCCGGTCCCCGACCCGCTGCCGGTTCCCTGGGTGGCGCTCTGGGCGCCTCCGGTCGTCCCGACTCGGGCCGCGTTCGAGCTCGAGTTCCCCGGCAGCACGGCGATGAGCAGGGCGAGAGCCCCGAGCACCCCTATGGAAACTCCGTACCGTTCGAAGAATTCTCGCAGGTTCATCGATGTTGCCCCCCGAAGTAATTGCACGCGTCGAGCAAGAAGCCCGTTCTGTAGGTTCGGGGACAATACGGTCGAATCCTCCCGGGGGGAAGGTTGAGCATGAATCAGGGTGAGGTTCGAGCCGCGCTGCGAGCCGCGGGGTGGATCCTCTGCTTCCTCGTGGTCGTGGAGATCATCTACGCCGCGCCGACGTCGATCCTCGCCCTCGGGCTGGTCAACGGGTCCCTGTCAGCTCTGATCGCGGTCGGTCTCGTGCTCGTCTACCGGGCGAACCGCATCGTCAACTTCGCGCAGTTCGACATCGGTGGCTCGGTGGCCATCCTCACCGCGCTGCTGATCGGCAAGGGCATGCCGTTCTTCCTCGCCGTCGCCATCGGGATGGTGACGGCGGTCGGCATCGGGGCGCTGATCGAGGTGCTCTTCATCCGTCGCTTCGCGAAGGCCCCCCGGCTGCAGCTCACGGTGGCCACCATCGGCATCGCCCAGATCTTCCAGGTGATCGAGCTCCTCCTCCCGAAGGTCTTCAACTTCGACAACGTCCCCCAACCCCCGCAGCCCTTCACCTGGCACCACGAGTGGTTCCCCGTCACCTTCCAGGCCGGCCACCTGCTGATCCTGTTCGTCGTACCCGCCGTCGCCGCGGGCCTCGCCATCTTCCTGCGCCGCTCGCGGTTCGGCATCGGCATCCGGGCCGCCGCGGAGTCGAACGACCGCGCCGCGCTCCTCGGCATCCCCGTGAAGCGGCTCAACACCATCGTGTGGATGCTGGCCTCAGGACTCTCGGCCCTGGCGGTGCTCCTCCGCATGCCGATCCAAGGGGTCGCCGTCGGCGCCCTGTTCGACGTCTCGCTCCTGCTGCGGGCGCTCACCGCCGCGGTCATCGGTCGGATGGAGAACCTGCCGAGGACGATCGCGGCCGGTCTCGTCCTCGGCATGGTCAGCGAGGCCGTGTTCTTCAGCAGCCACAACACGATCGTCGCCGACGCCGTGCTGTTCGCCGTGATCGTCGGGGCGCTGCTCATCCAGCGCGGAGGCGGCGAGGACCGGGCGCGCGACATCGGCACGTCGACGTGGCGGGCGATCCGCGAGGTGCGGCCCATCCCCCGCGAGCTGAAGCGGCTGCCCGAGATGCGGATCGGCATCGTGGGGTTGGGCGCGCTCGCCGCGGTGCTGGTGGTGTTCGTCCCGCTCACGATGACCAAGAGCCAGGTGAACCTGCTGAGCGTGGGTCTGATCTTCGCGATCACCATGTGCTCGCTGGTCGTGCTCACCGGCTGGGCCGGCCAGATCAGCCTCGGTCAGCTCGCCATCATGGCGACGGGTGGCGCCGTGGCGTGGACGCTCGCGCTGCAGGACAAGGACTTCTTCGTGTGCGTCGGCGCGGCCGGGCTGACCGGCGCGGTCCTCTCCGTCGCGCTGGGCGTGCCGGCGCTGAGGATCAAGGGGCCGTTCCTCGCCGTCACGTCGCTCGCGTTCGCGGTGACGACCGGGACGTTCTTCCTCAACAACGAGTACTTCCCCTGGCTCGTGCCGGCCGTCCAGGACCGCCTCACGACGAGGCCGGTGATCTTCGACAAGTTCAACCTCGAGTCTGACTACACCTACTACTACGTGATCCTGCTCACGCTCGTGCTGGTGATCGCCTCGGTGTCGAGGATGCGCCGCTCTCGCACCGGTCGGACTCTGATCGCGACGAGAGACAACACGCGGGCCGCGCAGTCGTTCGGCATCAGCCCGGCGCGCGCGCAGCTCACCGCGTTCGCGTTCTCCGGCTTCATCGCGGGGATCGCAGGGGGGCTCTACCTGTTCCACCAGCACCAGCTCTCGAGCACCGTGCGCGACCCGTCGCAGAACATCCTCGTCTTCTCGATCGGGGTGCTCGGAGGTCTCGGTTCGATCGGCGGCGCGCTGATCGCCGCCGGCTACCTGTACTTCGTGAACTACTCGGCGTTCACGAAGACGCAGCAGGCGCGGCTGTTCGCGAGCGGGCTCGGTCTGCTGCTGATCATGCTGGTGCGACCGGACGGGCTCGGCGGCGCGTTCTACGCCGTCCGTGACGCGGTGCTGCGCCGCATCGCCAGGGCGCGCGGGATCATTGTCCCCAGCCTGCTGGCCGATGTGCGCGTGGACGACGACGAGGTGCCGTTGCTCGACGAGGTCGAGGCCGACGCGCCTCCCGCGGCGCTCGCGCCCGGGTGGACGGCGCAGCTCGAGGCCGGGCCGCCGCCCGACGACGCGCTGCTCGTGGTCCGCGGGCTCGAAGTCGCCTACGACAAGGCAAAGGTGCTGTTCGGCGTCGACTTCCACGTCT
>JBEEGB010000158.1:0-9166 GCA_041166585.1 Acidimicrobiaceae bacterium | reverse complement strand
AGCTCGTCGAAGCGCAGCTCGGAGGTCTCGGAGAGCTCCTCTTCGATGATCTCGTTGCACAGGTCGATGCACTCATCGCAGATGTAGACCCCGGGTCCTGCGATGAGCTTCTTGACCTGCTTCTGAGACTTGCCTCAGAAAGAGCACTTGAGCAGCTCACCCCCGTCGCCGAACTTTGCCACCGTTCCTCCCCCGTTGCCGGTCAGCTGGCCCGGATCGCGCCGGTGTTGTCGGCCAGCTCACGCGCTGAGATGACCTCGTCGATGATTCCGTAGTCCTTCGCCGCCGCGGCGTCCATGACGAAGTCGCGATCGGTGTCCTTGGCGATCTTCTCGACAGCCTGCCCCGTGTGATGGGACAGGATCGTGTTGAGGAGGTCGCGCATGCGCAGGATCTCCCTGGCCTGGATCTCGATGTCGGTGGCCTGGCCACCGCCGCTGCCCCAGGGTTGGTGCAGCAGGACTCGTGCGTGGGGCAGCGCCATGCGCTTGCCCGGCGCACCGCACGCCAGCAGCACCGCAGCGGCCGATGCCGCCTGCCCGAAGCAGATCGTGGCGATCTCGGGCTTGATGTACTGGATCGTGTCGTAGATGGCGAACAGCGCGGTGATGTCGCCACCGGGGCTGTTGATGTAGATGTTGATGTCCTTGTCGGGGTTCTCCGACTCGAGGTGCAACAGCTGGGCGCACACCAGGTTGGCGATCGTGTCGTCGATCGGTGTGCCGAGGAAGATGATGTTCTCCTTCAGCAGCCGGCTGTACAGGTCATAGGCCCGCTCACCACGGTTCGTCTGCTCGACGACCGTCGGCACGAGGTAGTTGTACAGGGGCTCGATCACTCTTCTTCCAGTCCGGAATCGTCGGTGTCAGCGGGCTCGATGTCGTCGCTGTGGGTCTGCTCTGGTAGCGCCAAGGCATCGCGTTCGATGGGTTGTCCGCTCTCGTCGACCAGCTCCACGTGCTCGACGAGCCACTCGAGCGCTTTGCGCTTGCGGATGTCGGAGCGTACCGCCTGAACCTGGTCAGCGCGCTCAAGCTCGCGGCGTACGCGGTCGGGCTTCTGCCCGATTCGCTCGCCCAGCTGGGCGATCTCGTCGTCCAGATCGTCCTCGGTCGCCTCGATGTCCTCGGCGTCGGCGAGGGCCCGCAGCGCCAGATCGGCCTTCACTGCCTGGACGGCCAGCTCCCGGAGCTCCTCCACCAGGCTCTCCGCCGTCTTGCCCGTGCTGGCGAGGTAGTCCTCAGCCGCGATGCCCTGGGCGGACAGGCGCATGCTCAGGTCCTGCAGGCGCTGCTGCACCTCCGCGTTCACGAGCGGCTCGGGTGCTTCGTCCTCGACGAGGTCGATGAGCGACAGCACGGCCTTCTCTCGCAAGGCCATCTGGGCCTGCATCTTGCGGACGCTGCCGATGCGATCGGCGAGATCGGCCCGCAGCTCCTCGACCGTGTCGAACTCGGACACCTCGTTCGCCCACTCGTCGCTGACCTCGGGGAGGACCTTCTCCTTCACGTCCTTCACGAGGACGCGGAAGTGGACAGGGTCCTGGTCGGTGCCCGTGGGGACCGCGTCGAACTCGAGCACCTCGCCGACCTTCGCGCCGCGCAGGCTGTCGTCGAGCTCGGATGCGATCGTGCCGGCACCCACCTCGTAGAGGTAGTCGTCGGCCTGGAGGCCAGGGAGGGGCTCGCCGTCGCGGGTGCCGGCGATGCTCATCGACACGTGGTCCTTGTCGGCCGCGGGACGCCCGACCTCGTTCAGCTCGGCGAACTGCTCGCGCAGCCGCTCGACCTGCGCGTCGATCTCCTCATCCGTCGCCTCGGGGCGTGGGATCTCGACCCGAAGACCCCCGTAGCCCGCGACATCCACGTGGGGCCTGATCTCGACCACGGCGTCGAACACGATCGGGCCGTCGTCCTGGCCACCCGTGATCTCGATCTCCGGGGCGGCGATGACGTCGACGTCGTGGTCGCGGACCGCCTGGCTGTAGTACTCGGGCAGCGCCTCGCGCAGGGCCTCTTCGCGTCCGACCTCGGGGCCGAGCTTCGCCTCGAGGAGCCGACGAGGGGCCTTGCCCGGGCGAAAGCCAGGGATCCGGACCTCGCGGGCGATGCGACGGAACGCGGCATCGATCGCCTTGTCGAACTCTGCCTCGTCGACCTCGACCGAGAGCTTGACCTTGTTGCCCTCGAGGGGCTCGACGGTGGCCTTCACAGGGGTGCGAGTGTACCGATCGGACTGCGCGCACCGGACCACCGGACCATCGACGTCGGGCGCGGACGGCGTAAGGTCACGCTCCCGGCCGAGGCCTGGACGGCACGGGGAGTAGCGCAGCCCGGTAGCGCACCTGCTTTGGGAGCAGGAGGCCGGGGGTTCGAATCCCCCCTCCCCGACTGTGCTTCGAGTCTCGCTCGGTTGCGTCCGGGCTCCCTTGGGTCGCGTCGCGCGGCGCCCTCGGCTCGACGTGCGGCTCGTCGCGTGCGCTTCCTTCGCCGCGTCCCGGTTGACGGCCGTGCTCGGGGGGCATCCCCCCTGCATTGCACCCGTTCGACCACTATGGGGCTGTCCTGACATACACCCCACCCACTACCGTCGGCTCGACCGGCGGGCGTAGCTCAATGGCAGAGCATCAGCCTTCCAAGCTGACCATGCGGGTTCGATTCCCGTCGCCCGCTCCAGCAGCCCCGGAGACCTGATTCGTGTATCCCACCAACCCATCCGCTGAGCCTCCCCCGGCTCCCAAGCCGTCGCGACGCACCGCTCCCCTGCTCGCGTTCATGCTCTTGGTGCTGGTGGCTGGTGTCGCGTTGGCCGTGCTCAAGCCCGGTGATCTGGACGACAAGAAGACCAACGTCACGAAGCCGTCAGCCACGACGACGACCGCCAAGGCCACGACGACCACCAACGCTGCCGCGCCGGCCGCCACCACGACGACCGCTCGATCCTCACCGACCGTGACCGGTGGCCAGACGACCACACCCAGCTCCACCACCGCTCCCTCGACGGCGACGACGACCACGAAGCCCTCGACGACAGCTCCTCCGGGACCGAGCACGACGACGACGACGAAGCCCACGACGACGACGCGCAGCAGCGCGGGCACGGGGGGCACCACGATGGCCAAGACCGGCGGCGCCTCGCTGCTCGTTCCGGCCTTGGGCGCGCTCGCGCTCGGCCTCATGATCCGCCGCCTCGCGCTGCACTAGCCCCCACCAGCAGCGAACTTCGGAGCGAACGTTGCGCAAAACGCAACGTTCGCATCCAACATTCGTGCGGGGGTGGGGTCAGCGGCGGCGCAGGAGGACGCGGCGGACGCGGTGGTCGGGGCCCTTGTTGAGCACGAGCTGCGCCCGAGCACGGGTCGGCAGGATGTTCTCGTGCAGGTTCACGCCGTTGATCGAGGACCACACCTCTCGGGCGAACGCCTCCACCTCCGCGTCGGTCATGCCCGCGTACTGGTGGAAGAACGACGAAGGGTCGTTGAACACCGTCGAGCGGAACGCCTGGAGCCGCTCGAGGAACCACCGCTCGATGTCGTCCTCGTCGGCGTCGACGTAGATGGTGAAGTCGAAGAAGTCGCTCACCACCAGCTCGGCGCTCGCCGCAGGCTGCAGCACGTTGAGGCCCTCGACGATCACGATCTCCGGTTGGCGGACGACCTGTTGCTCGTCGGTGACGTCGTAGCGGACGTGTGAGTACACCGGCGCCGCCACCTCGGCTTCGCCGGCCTTGACCGCGCTGAGGAACTCGACGAGGCGACGGGTGTCGTAGCTCTCGGGAAACCCCTTGCGCCCCATGAGGCCACGTGCTTCGAGCTCCCGGTTGGGGTAGAGGAACCCGTCGGTGGTCACGAGCTCCACCCGGGGATGGGCGGGCCAGCGGCTCAGCAGCTCCTGGAGGATGCGAGCGGTCGTGCTCTTCCCGACGGCCACGCTGCCGGCGATGCCGATGACGTACGGGACCTGGGGCGGCAGATGGCCGAGGAACGTGTCGGTCACCGTGTGCAGGTCGTGCGTCGCGACGACGTGCAGGTTCAGGAGCCGCGACAGCGGAAGGTAGACGTCAGCGACCTCCTCGAGGTCGAGTCGCTCGTTGATGCCGCGGAGCCGGGCCACGTCGTCGGCGCTCAGGTCGAGGGGCGTTGCGGCCCGCAGCGCCGACCACTGCTCGCGCTCAAACGTGACGTACCGGTCGCCCACGGCGGCCAGCCTGCCCGATCGCGACGGTCGCGAGGTAGACGGCGGTGATGACCGCGAGGATCGAGAAGCTGGGCGGGAGCTTCGGGACGGCGTAGCTCAGCGCGATCCCCGCCCACACCGCCCCCACCGCGATCGCGGACGCCAGCGCCATCGCGCCGTAGGGCCGCGACGTGATGCGCAGCGCGGTGCCCGCCGGTCCCGCGAGCAACCCGAGGAGGAGCAGGGCGCCGACCGCCTGTGTCGTCTCCGCGGCGGTCGCACCGACGAGGGCGAGGAACACGTACCCGAGCGCACGGACCGGGATGCCGCGTGCAGCGGCCACGGCCTCGTCCACGCTGGCGAAGAGCAGGGGACGGGCGATGACCAGCGCGAACGCGATCACGACGACCGCGATCACGACCGCGGTGCGCGCCCCTGAGGCGTCGAGCCCGAAGATCGAACCGAACAGGATGCTCAGACCTGCGTTGCCGTTCGATGCGCTGTGCTCCGTCGTGAAGATGGACAGCGCGAGCACGCCGAGGCCGAGGATCCAAGCGAACGTGCTGCCGATGACCACATCGTCGGCGCGGCCCCGAGGGCCGAGCGCGCCGAGCAGCACGCCGACCGCGATGGTCGAGGCGAACAAGCCGACCCGGGGGTCGAGTCCGAGCGTGAGCGCGCACAGTGCCCCGGTGAACGCCACGTGGCTGAGGGCGTCGGCGGTGAAGACCTGGCTCCTGAGCACGAGGAAGTACCCGATGAGGCCCGCCGCCGCGGCGATGGCCGTGCCCGCGATGAGGCCATGCCGGATGAAGTCGAGGGCGAGCATGTGGTGGAGACCGGTGAGCGGGTTGAGGCTGCCGATCATGAGGTCGTCCCCATCCGGCGTCGGCGCGTCAGGAGCCTGGGCGCCACGTTCGCTCCGGCGTAGAGCGCGAAGGCGATGCTGGTGACGTAGAACCCGATCGGGTAGGTGGTGTAGTACGCGAAGGCGAGGCCGAGCCACGTGACGGTGAGCGCGAGACCGACCGAGACGACGACGCCGACGAAGGGTCGGGTGGTGAGGTGCTGTGCGGTCGCGGCCGGCAGGACGAGCAGCGCGAACACCAGCAACGAGCCGGTGATCTGGCTGGTGGCAGCCGCCGCGATGCCGAGCAGCACGAGGAACGTCGCTCCCAGCACACGGACCGGCAGGCCCCGGGCGGCAGCCACGTCGGGGTCGACCGACGCGAAGAGCAGCGGGCGCGCGATCAACGCGATGGTGAGCAGCGTCGCCAGCCCGACCACGGCGATCGCGAGCACCTGCGCGTTGGTGATGCCGAGGAAGCTGCCGAACAGGAGGGCGTTGACGCCGTTGAGGTTGCCGCTGTAGAGCGACACGAACAGAAAGCCGCTGGCGAGGGCGAACGCCTGCACGGTGCCGATGACCGCGGACTCCTCGCTGAAGCTGCGCTGGCCGGACTGGGGCAACATCGCGATCACGAGCGCCGCGGCGGCGCAGAAGCCGAAGAACCCCACGTTGGCGCTCAGCCCGATGAACGTCGCCCCCGCGGCACCGGGGAAGCCGACCAGCGCGAGGGTGTGACCAGCAAAGGTCTGGCGACGCAACACCATGAACCAGCCGACGATCGCGGCGGTGACCGCGACGATCGTGCCAGCTCGAAAGGCGTTGACCATGAACGGGAACTCGAACAGCTGGCTGACGTCGCGAACGACGTTCCAGCCCAGCTGAGGATCAGTGGCGGCCAGCATCCGCATCAATGCGCGTGACGGTCGGTGTGGTGGGCTGGTGCTTCCGGCTGGCCGACCACGACGAGCCTGCCGTCCGACGCCGACAGCACCTCGATGGGGGTGCCGTAGAGCCGGCTGAGCGTCTCGCTGGTGATGACCTCCGCCGGTGTGCCGATCGCGGCGCCGCCGCGCCCGAGGTAGATGACCCGATCGAGGTACGGGAGGATCGGGTTCACGTCGTGCGCGACGAGCAGCACCGTCACGCCCTCGTCGCGACAGATCCGAGCGACGAGGGCCGCGACCGCGGCCTGGTTCGGGAGATCGAGGCTGTCGAGCGGTTCGTCGAGCAACAGCAGCGCCGGCTGGCGTACCAACGCTTGCGCGATGAGCAACCGCTGCTGCTCGCCGCCCGAGATCTCGCCGATGGGTCGCGTCGCGTACGCCGTGGCCTCGACGAGATCGATGACCTCGTCGACCCGCCGCATCGCGGCTCGGCGCCGGTCGTTCCATCGCCCCGGCAACGGGAGCGGCACGCCCCAGCGGTCGCCGTCGAGGCCGAGGCGGACGATGTCGATGCCACGGAGGCGGAGACCGGAGTCGAAGCTTCGCCGTTGAGGCAGGTAGCCGATCTCGGCCGCGGCCGCCCCGGGCGGTCGACCGAGGACCTCGGCCTCCCCCGCGGTCAACGGGACGATGCCCAGCAGGGCCTTGACCAACGTCGACTTGCCGACGCCGTTCGGGCCGAGCACCGCGACGAACTCACCGTCGCCAACGGTGACGTCGACGTCGCTCCACACGACGCGCCCCCCGACGCGGGTCTCCGCGTGGGCGAGCCGGACGGCGCAGTCGTCGCTCACGTACCGGTCGCCGTCGAGAGCGCAGCCTCGAGCTCCTGCAGCTGGCGCGTCTGCCAGTCCTGGAACGTCGCCCCTTGGGGGGTGAGCGTCTCGGTGACCGTGGTGACCGCGATGCCGTTCGCTCGCGCGAGGTCGACCAACCGCTGCACGTCAGGCGTCGCGTTCTGCGCGTTGAACACCAAGACCTTGATCGCCTTCGTCGCCAGCTGTTGATCGACCAGGGCCTTGTCCGCCGCGCTCGGGTCGCTCCCCTCGCTGATGGCGTCGAGGAAGGTCTCGGGCGTCACGACGCGAAGGCCCAGCGCGGTGGCGAGTGGGGTGACGATGCTCTCGGATGCACCGATCGGCGTGCCGGCAAACCTCGCCTTGATCTCCGCGATCACCGCCTTGTACGGACCGAGCGCGGTGGTCTCGAAGGTGGCGCGCTGCTGATCGAAGTACGCGGCGTCCGCGGGCCTGAGCTGCTTGTAGTCAGCGGTGATCTGGTCGATGACCGTCTGAACGTCCCCCGGTGAGTACCAGCGATGCGGGTTGTCGCCGACCTTCAGCCCGAGGCGATCGCCGATGTTCAGGGTTGTTCGCCCGTTGGCCGGGTTGGCTGCCAGCAGCTTGTCGATCCACGCGTCGTACCCGAGACCGTTCGAGATCACGTACCCCGCGGTGGCGATGGCCCTCGCGTCGGCCGGCGTCGGCTCGTAGTCGTGCGGGTCGGTGTCCGGGTTGGTGATCAGGCTCTTCAGGTCGACCCGGTCGCCACCGAGCTGCGCGGCGATGCTCCCCCAGAAGTCCTCGGCGGCGACGACCGAGATCCGGCCGCTCGTCGAGCCCGCCGTCGACGATCCAGTGCTGCACGCCCCGACCGCAACGAGCAGGAGGAGTGCGCACAGGGCCAGCCGTCGTGACATGGACGACGACCATAAACGAGACTGGTTCTCATTACAAGCGGAGGCTCTACCGCGTGAAGACGACGAGGAACTCCATCTCGCCGCTGTCACCCACGCTCGCCGGTCCCCCGCTGGGGTTCGCGATCTTGTAGTCCGAGAACGTGATCGGGACGGTGCCGTTCACCTCGAGGTTGGCGCCGTTGCGACGGGCGGCGAGATCGATGGTGACGTCGTTCGCGGTGCCGTGGAGCGTCAGCGTCCCCGACGCCTTGACGTTGACCTGCACCAGATCGGCCGGGATGCTGTCGAGCGTGATCGGGGTCTTCAGCTCGAACGTCGCCGTGGGAAATTGCGACGTCTGCATGATCCGGCTCCTGAACTGACCGTCGCGCTGGCTCTCGCCACTCGCGACCTTCGTCATGTCGACCGTGATTGACGCTGTGCTCACGGTCTTCCCGCTGATCACGAGCTGGCCTGTCACCGCGGTGGTGCGGCCGGTGGCCTCGTTGTCCTGTCCGGCGAGGACCTCCTTCACGCGGTAGCCCGCCTCGCTCGCACTCGTTGCCGTCCACGTGCCGTCGATCGAGCCGCTGGTCGCGCCGGACGCGGAGCCACTCGATGAGCTCGACGCGCTCGACGACGCGGAGCTCGCCGGCGACGTGAACGTCAGGCGGGGTGCGGGGTCGGGCGCGATGAAGTGGATGTAGACGTACGTGCCTCCCAGCACGACGGCGAGCACCGCGACCGGCACGATCACGAGCAACCACTTCCACCGCTGCTGCACAACCCGCCTGAGTGACATCTTCGGACGCTAGTTGCGGCTCGCGTGGCCCGGAGTGTCACCCCGCACGTCGACGTGCTCCGGGATCCACCCGTAGCCGAGGTACCGACGGAAGCCGTCGGTCACGCGCACCGCTCCCTCGCGATCGACGATGAGGGCCTCCGCGCCAGACCCTTCGATCAGGTCGAACGGGTGCGCCGAGCCGCGCAGCAGCACCGACTTGGCGAGCACCTCCGCCGACCACGCCTCGCCTGCGATGACGGTGACGAGCGTGAGGTCGGTGTCGGCTGGCTCGCCGGTGCGCGGGTCGATCAGGTGATGACGTTGCTCACCGTCGACCGACCATCGTCGCCGCAACGTCGTCGATGTCGCGGCTGCTCCGTCCCTGATGCCGACGGTGGCGAGCGGGCAGTCCGTCCATGGGTGTTCGATCGCCACCGTCCAACCCTCGCCTTCGGGTGGGGCGCCCATGGCGCGGAGGTCGCCTCCCATGTTGATGCAAACCCCAGCTGCGCCGCGCGCCATGACTTCAGTCGCGACGACGTCGGCCGCGAACCCCTTGCCGATCCCACCCGGGTCGAAGCCGGTGCCAGAGGGAAGGCACACCCTGCGAGCGTCGATGTCCACGGCGATGTCGGTGCACCCGATCACCAGGTCGCTCCTACCCGGCGCTGCGTCCTCGCGGATGTCGTCGAAGGTCCGGTCGTAGCCGGCGCGGATGACGGCGCCGAGGACCGT
>JBEEGB010000157.1:0-3276 GCA_041166585.1 Acidimicrobiaceae bacterium | reverse complement strand
AGCTCCTCGAGGACCTCACGTCGAGGGAGGCCTTCGGCCGAGCCGCCGAGCCGTGGGAGGTGGCGAACGTGATGGTCTTCCTCGCCAGCGACTACTCGTCCTACATGACCGGCGAGATCGTCAGCGTGTCGTCCCAGCGAGCATGACTCACCGTTTGTTCGGTGCTGACTTCGGAAAAACCGAACTCAGCACCGCACAAACGATCGGGGTGCGAATCCTCAGGTGGACAGGAGGACGGAGGAGCCGTGGCCGAAGAGGCCTTGGTTGGCGGTGACGCCGGCCTTGGCGTCCTCGACCTGGCGGGTGCCGGCCTGGCCGCGGAGCTGCCACACGACCTCGCACACCTGAGCGAGGGCTTGGGCGGGCACGGCCTCACCGAAGCAGGCGAGGCCGCCACTCGGGTTCACGGTGACGCCCTTGCCGCCGAGAGCGGTGTCGCCGTCGTTCACGAGGCGCTCGGCCTCGCCCTCCTTGCACAGCCCGATGTTCTCGTACCAGTCGAGCTCGAGCGCGGAGGACAGGTCGTACACCTCGGCGAGCGAAAGCTCGTCGGGACCGATGCCCGCCTCTTCGTACGCGGCGTGGGCGATCGAGTCGCGGAAGGTGAGGGTGGGAGGCGCCAGCGCGGTCGCTGAGTCCGTCGCGAAGTTCGGCATCTCGATGACGGTGTTGGGGAACTGCGGCGTGACCGTCGAGATGGCCCGGACCTTCACCGGCTTCGTCACCCCGTGGGTGCGCGCGTACTCGGCGGACACCAGCACCACGGCCGCGCCGCCGTCGGAGGTGGCGCAGATGTCCAGGAGGTGCAGCGGATCGGCGACGATCGGCGACGCCAGCACGTCGTCCTCGCTGACCTCCTTGCGGTAGCGCGCTCGGGGGTTCTCGAGCCCGTGGCGCGCGTTCTTCACCTTCACCCTGGCGAAGTCGCGATCGGTGGCGCCGTAGAGGTCCATGCGACGGCGCGCGTACAGCGCGAAGTACGCAGGGTTGGTCGCGCCCATCAACCGGAACCGCAGCCAGTCGGGGTCATCGGGCCGGTCGCCGCCCGTCGGCGCGAGGAAGCCCTTCGGCGTGGTGTCCGCCCCCACGACCAGTGCCACGTCGCACAGCCCGGCCAGGATCTGGGCCCTCGCGATCGACAGCGCAGTGGCGCCCGACGCGCACGCCGCGTATCCCGATGCGACGCGAGCCCCGGACCAGCCGAGCGCCTGCGCGATCGTCGCGGCTGCGACGTAGCCCGGGTAGCCGTTGCGGACCGTCTCCCCACCAGCCACGAACTGCACGTCGCGCCAGCCGATGCCCGCGTCGGCGAGCGCGGCACGAGCCGCGTCGACGCCGTACTCGGCGAAGTTGCGACCCCACTTGCCCCACTCGGTCATCCCGACACCCGCGACGACTGCGTCATCCTTCATGTGCCGCCTCCCGGCGATCCGGGAGCAGTCGAGCACGGCCTCCACTTCCACACCACGTACTCATGCTCGTCGTCCGCGAAGAGCGGCTCCACCACGAGCTCGACCTCGGTGCCGACCTTCAGGTCACCGACGCCGTAGCCGTCGGCCACCTGCCCGAGCACCACCATCGCCTCGTCGGCCAGCTCGACCGCGGCGATCGCGAAGGGCTCGTAGGGATCGGTCACCGGGACGTAGGGCGGGGGCGGCTGGTAGCGGGCGTCGGTGTAGGACCAGATGATCCCCGTCCGTGACAGGCGCACCTCGTCGAACTCGTCGCCTTCGCAGTCCGGGTTGCGGCAGAAGAAGCCGGCCTTCGGGAAGAACACGGTTCCGCACGTGGTGCAGCGCGTCCCCAGCAGCGCTGGACCGTCACCGTCTTCCGTGAACCAACCCTCGGCACCGACCGCCGGCACTCTCGTCTTCGGCATCAGCGCACAGTACCTGACGGCCTGTCAGGTCTCCGAGGCCGCGTCGAGGAACGGTGGCCGCTCGCCCCCGCCGTGCAGCACGATGTTGGCGCCGCTCACGTAGCTGGCGAGCGGTGACGCGAGGTAGAGGCACGCGTCGGCCACGTCACCCGGCACGCCCATGCGACCGAGCGGGACGGTCGCGTCCACGCGGGCGATGCCGTCGGCGTCGCCATAGAACAGGTGCGCCAGCTCGGTGCGGATGAGACCGGCCGACACCGCGTTCACCCGCACCTTCGGCGCCCACTCCATCGCCAGCGTCTGCGTCAGGTTCAGCAGGCCGGCCTTCGCCGCGCCGTACGCCGCGGTGGTCGGCGTCGGGCGCATGCCGCTCACGCTCGTGATGTTGATGATCGAGCCGCCTTCGTCCTGGCTCTGCATCACGCGGTTGGCCGCTTGTGACACGTGGAGCGGCGCCAGCAGGTTGAGCCGGATGATCGACTCCGAGAAGCGCGGCGACGCGGTCGCGGAATCGGCCGGAGGGGAGCCCCCGGCGTTGTTGATCGTGACGTCGAGCCGGCCGAAGCGCGCCGCGATCGAGGCGACCATGGCATCGACCTGTTCGGGATCGCGCACGTCGCAGGCCACGAACGCGGGCGACTGCTCGCCCGGATTGGTGCGCCCGCAGACGACCACCGTGGCCCCGACTTCGGCGAAGCGAGCCGCGATGCCGCGCCCGATGCCCTTGGTCCCGCCGGTGACGAGGACCACCTTCCCGGTGAAGTCGAGGGGATCGTCCACGCCACTCCGATTCGCGTAGGGTTCCTGACGGGCCATCAGATTAGAAGAAGGTGGGATGGGCAACAGCCACACGATCGACGCCGCGGGCATCGCCGAGGTCGTCATGGACAACCCGCCGGTCAACGCGCTGACCGTCGCGGGCTGGTTCGAGCTGGCCGACATCATCACAGCACTCGGCCGCGACCCGAACGTCCGGGTGGTCGTGCTGCGGGCCGAAGGGCGCGGGTTCAACGCCGGCGTCGACATCAAGGAGATGCAGGCGACCGAGGGGCACGCAGCGCTGATCGGCGCGAACCGGGGCTGCTTCGCCGCGTTCGCGGCGGTGTACGAGTGCGCGGTGCCCGTGATCTCGGCGGTGCACGGCTACTGCCTCGGTGGCGGTGTCGGCCTCGTCGGCAACTCGGATGTGATCGTCGCGTCTGACGATGCCACCTTCGGCCTCCCTGAAGTCGACCGCGGGGCGCTCGGCGCCGCCACCCACCTCTCGCGTCTCGTGCCACAGCACAAGATGCGGGCGATGGTCTACACGTCGGCCACCGCGACGGCCGCGGAGCTGCACCACTTCGGATCTGTGCTTCGGGTCGTGCCGCGCGACGAGCTGCGCGCCGCGGCCTTCG
>JBEEGB010000156.1:0-2956 GCA_041166585.1 Acidimicrobiaceae bacterium | reverse complement strand
CCAGCACGCCGGACGAGGCCCCCAGGTCGCACAGGACGTCGGCGGCGAGCGAGAGCGGTGGGAGCGCTGTGTTCACGGCGCCGTGCACGTCGCTGTCCACGGCGACCGTGATGCCGTGGAGGAACGGCGCGGATCCCTTGAAACCTGACACGAGCGTCAGGCTACTGTTGGCCCATGAAGAGCTTCCGGATCGTGTCCGCCGATGCCCACGTGCTCGAGCCAACCCACATCTGGGAGACGTGGCTCCCGAAGCAGTACCAGGAGAAGGCGCCACGGCTCGTGAAGGACGCCGATGGCGGCGACGCGTGGCAGTTCGCCGGTTCCGCCGATCCCGATCCGATCGGCCTGGTAGCGACACCGGGCATGGCGTGGGACGACTTCCGCTGGACGGGCGTCACCTACGCCGAGGCCCGGCCCGGCTGCTACGACGGCACCGCCCGCCTCGGTGACATGGACATCGACGGCGTCGATGCCGAGGTGCTGTTCCCGCCGCAGCGCACCATCGGACACTTCCTCGGCGACAGCGACGACGACTTCGTGCGCGCCGGCATCGAGGCCTACAACAGCTTCCTCTGGGAGGAGTTCATGGCTCCGGACCGGAGCCGGCTCGTCGGCATGGCGCAGATCCCGTCAACCGGCGTCGACGACGCGGTCGACACCCTGCGCAAGGCAAAGGCGCGCGGCTTCAAGGGCGTGATCATCTCGTGCTGGCCATCAGCCAAGGACGACATCTCCGACCTCGATGACCCGTTCTGGGCCGCGGCGCAGGACGAGGGCATGCCGGTGTGCATCCACATCAACCTCATCGGCCGTGAAGCGCGGGCCAGGGCACGCGCTGCGGCTTCGAAGAACCTCGGCTACGGCACCGGCACCGAGGAGCAGAAGAAGAAGACCAACGCCAAGGCCGTCGGCGGATTGGCCGGCGTGTTCTCCGCGGTGCCGGGCACGATCGGGAAGCTCATCTTCACCGGCGTGTTCGAGCGCTTCCCCGACCTGCACATCTCGATGATCGAGACCGGCATCGGCTGGATCCCGCACTTCCTCGAGGCGATGGACGACCGCTACTGGCGCAACCGCTCGTGGGGTCAGATCCCGATCGCCGAGCCGCCGTCCCACTACTGGTACAAGAACATGTCGGCGACGTTCATCACCGACCGCGTCGGCATCGGCCTCCGCCACGCGGTCGGCGTCAAGAACGCGATGTGGAGCACCGACTACCCGCACCACGGCAACGACTGGCCGATCTCGCGCAAGGTGATCGCCGACTACATGAGCGACATCCCTGCCGACGAGCGCCATGCCATCCTTGCCGGCAACGCCGTACGCATCTTCGACCTGGACAGCTGAGGGGGATCGATGGAGCTGAACGACCTCATCTTGGTGAGCGTCGACGACCACGTCGTCGAGCCGCCAGGCATGTGGAAGGACCGCCTGCCCGCGAAGTACGTCGACCTGGCACCGAAGCCGGTCACGAAAGAGGACGGCACCGACGTCTGGGCCTTCCAGGGCGCGGAGCTCCCCAACATCGGTCTCAACGCGGTTGCAGGGCGTCCCCCCGCGGAGTACGGCATCGACCCGACGTCGTTCGCCGACATGCGGCCCGGTTGCTACGACGTCCACGAGCGCGTGCGCGACATGAACGCCAACGGCGTCCTCGGTTCGCTGAACTTCCCGTCGATGCCAGGGTTCTGCGGCCAGCTCTGGGCGCGGGTGGAGGACAAGGGCCTCGCGAAGGCGCTCCTCCAGGGCTACAACGACTGGCACATCGACGAGTGGTGCGGGGCCTACCCGGGACGCTTCATCCCCTGCGCGCTGCCCGCGCTGTGGGACCCGAACGAGATGGCGGCGGAGGTGCACCGCGTCGCGGCCAAGGGCTGCCGGGCGGTCACCTTCTCGGAGAACCCGGAGAAGCTCGGCTACCCCAGCTTCCACTCCGACCACTGGGACCCGTTCTGGCAGGCGTGCTCGGACGAGGGCACCGTCGTGTGCCTGCACATCGGCTCGTCGTCGCAGCTCGTGATCACCTCGGTCGAGGCGCCGATCAGCGTGATGATCACGCTGCAACCGATGAACATCGTGCAGGCGGCGAGCGACCTCGTGTGGTCGCGCGTGCTGCAGAAGTTCCCGGACCTGCGCGTCGCGATGAGCGAGGGCGGCATCGGTTGGATCCCGTACTTCCTCGAGCGCGCTGACTACGTCTACAAGCACCACAAGGAGTGGACCGGCACCGACCTCGGCGGGAAGCTGCCGAGCGAGCTGTTCAACGAGCGCATCATCACCTGCTTCATCGACGACGCGGTGGGTGTCGAGAACCGCCATCACCTCAACATCGACCACATCACCTGGGAGTGCGACTACCCGCACTCGGACTCCACGTGGCCGACCTCGCCCGAGCTTCTCGCGCCGGCGTTGGTGGGCGTGCCCGACGACGAGATCAACAAGATGACCCACGAGAACGCGATGCGGCTGTTCAGCTACGACCCCTTCGCCTACCTGCCGAAGGACCAGTGCACGGTGGGCGCGCTCCGGGCGCTCGCCACCGACGTCGACGTCAGCGAGAAGGCGGTCACCGGGGCCCTGCCCCGCGACCCCAGCGAGCCGCCCATCACGGTGATGACGCTGGCCGCCGCGTCCACCGCGAAGAAGACCTGAGCGCCGCCAGCTCGCTATTCGCGGACGAACACGGGTACGCTGTTCGGGTCATCGCCGGCAACCTGCTGGTGTAGCGCCGGCGGTCCTACTGGATCGCTTCCGGCGGGGCGGTTCCGAGATCCACTCGAGCAGCGCCCACTTCGTCCGCTCTCGAACTGGAGTACTCGTTGTCACCCACCTTCGCCGAGCTCGGCGTCTCCGCCGACCTCGTCACCATCCTCGCGCGACGCGACATCGTCGAGCCGTTCCCGATCCAGGCCGCGACCATCGTCGACGCCCTCGCCGGGCGCGACGTCTCGGGCCG
>JBEEGB010000155.1:0-3126 GCA_041166585.1 Acidimicrobiaceae bacterium | reverse complement strand
CACCCACCTCGGGCGGCCCAAGGGCGAGGTGAACCCGAAGTACTCCGTCGAGCCGGTGCGGCGCCGCCTCGCTGAGCTCGCGCCCGGCGTCGAGCTGCTCGAGAACCTGCGCTTCGACGCGGGGGAGGAGGGGAACGATGCCGCCTTCGTCGACCGTCTCGTGAACGGCTTCGACGCGTACGTGAACGACGCGTTCGGGGCATCGCACCGCGCCCACGCCTCGATCGTCGGCCGCGCAGCGCGGATGCGCAGGTCGTCGACGATGACGCCGTCTTTCATGGGGACGTTGAAGTCAGCCCGGAGGAGCACTCGCTTGCCGCTGAGGTCGGGCAGGTCCTCCAGCAGAGGAAGCGTGTTCAGGTGAGCCCAGCTTTGCCAGCCGTGATGCGCGTGATGTCGACCAAGCGGTTCGAGTAGCCCCACTCGTTGTCGTACCAGCCGAGCACCTTCACCAGGTTGCCCATGGCCATCGTCAGCTTGCTGTCGAACGTGCACGATGCCGGCGAGCCGACGATGTCCGACGAGACGAGCGGATCCTCCGAGTACTCGAGCACAGCGGCCAACGGGCCGGAGGAGGCAGCGGCGCGGAACGCGTCGTTGACCTCGGCGACCGTGACGTCCCGGTTGAGCACGCCGACGAAGTCGGTGATCGACCCGTCAGGCACCGGCACCCGCAGCGCGGTGCCGTCGAGCTTGCCCTTCATGCTCTCGAGCACGAGGCCCGTCGCTCGAGCCGCGCCCGTGGAGGCGGGCGTGATGTTGATGGCGGCGGCGCGTGCCCTGCGCATGTCGGAGTGCGGACCGTCCACGAGGTTCTGATCGCCCGTGTACGCGTGCACCGTGGTCATGAGGCCCTTCTCGATGCCGAACGCATCGTCGAGCACCTTGACCATGGGCACGAAGCAGTTCGTCGTGCACGAGGCGTTGGAGACCACCGTGTGCGCGGCGGGATCGAACGTGTCGTCGTTGACACCGACGACGAACGTCGCGTCAGCGCCTGTGGCCGGTGCAGAGATGATGACGAGCTTGGCGCCGGCCTCGAGGTGGGCCGCGGCCTTCTCGCGGTCGGTGAAGAAACCGGTCGACTCGATCACGACGTCGACGCCCAGGTCGGCCCACGGCAGGGCCTTGGGATCACGCTCCGCGAGGATCTTGAACGTGGCGCCGTCGATGATGAGGCCGTCGGCCGTGGCCTTGACGTCGGACTTGAGGCGTCCGAGCACGGAGTCGTTCTTCAGCAGGTGGGCCATCATCTCCACCGAGCCGAGGTCGTTGGCCGCGACGAAGTCGATGTCGGCGCCCTGCTCCTTCGCCGCCCGGAAGAAGTTGCGTCCGATGCGCCCGAAGCCGTTGATGCCAACGCGGATGCTCATGCGGTGGGTCTCCTTTTGCGATGCCTGGACGGCGAAGTTAGCGGTCGCCTGTCGTGGCCACCCAATGCCGCCTACCCGATGAGGGTGGCCAGCGCCGCGCCGAGCAGGGCGGGATCGTGCGTCGCGGAGGAGGGGCGGGCGAGCGGCAGCTCGACCACCCTCGCATCGACGGCGCCGAGCGGGAGCGCTCCCGGGTGGCAGAGGACGACGTCGACGTCCACGTCGTGCTCGCGCAGCGCGGCGACGTGGGCGGCGACGTCGTAGCCCTCGGTCTCCGGCGGCTGGGTGCGCAGGTTGCAGACGTACACGCGCGGCGAGCTGCTGCTCGCGACGGCCTGGCGCACCGCGGGCACCGCCAAGGCGGCGAGCACGCTGGTGAACAGCGATCCGGGCCCGATGAGGATCTGGTCGGCGGCGCCGATCGCCGCGACCACGCCGGCTGCGGGCGGCGGATCGCGCGGTTCGAGGGACACCCGCTTGATGCCTGTCGAGGAATGGACCGCCACCTGCCCGACGATGGGACCGGCGTCGGCCTCGGCGATGAGCGTCACCGCCATGTCGGTGGCGGGCAGCACGGTGGCTCTGAGCCCGAGCTGGGCCGCGAGCGCGGCGACCGCGGCCGTGAGGTCACCGAGCTCTTCGGCCAGGGCGGTGATGACCAGGTTGCCCAGGGGGTGACCGTCGAGCTCGCCGCCGTGGAAGCGTCGCTCCAGTGCACGGCCCCAGGAGTCGTCGGGCCCGGCGAGCGCGGTGAGGCACCGCCGCAGGTCGCCCATGGCCGGCAGGCCCGTGCTGGCGCGCAGCCGACCGCTCGAGCCGCCGTCGTCCGCGACCGTCACCACCGCCGTGACGTGATCCGCGTAGCGGAGCGCGGCGCGCAGCGTCACCGCCAGCCCGTGGCCGCCGCCCACCGCTACAACCTTGGTCATGACCGCTCGACGTCGCGGTGCGAGACGCTGGGGTCGAGGCCATGGCCCCGGAGCAGCCGTGCCACCTCGTCCGCCATGACCACCGAGCGATGGCGCCCACCCGTGCAGCCGATGGCGATGCGCAGGTAGCTCTTGCCCTCGCGGACGAACGCGGGGAGCAGCAGCCCCAGCAGGCCGTCGACCCGCTCGAGGAAGTCGCCGGCATCGGGCTGGGCGAGCACGTACTCGCGTACGGGTTCGTCGAGGCCGGTCAGCGGCCGCAGCTCGTCGACCCAGTGCGGGTTGGGCAGGAACCGGCAATCGAGCACGAGGTCGACGTCGAGCGGGAGCCCGTGCTTGTACCCGAAGGACACGACGCTGGCCTGCATCCCAGTGTCCGAGGCGTCGCCCGCGAACAGCTCGACGATCCAGCCCCGCAGCTGGTGGACGTTGAGGTCGCTCGTGTCCACCACCACGTCGGCCTGGCCCTTGAGCGGCTCGAGCATCGCCCGCTCGCGTTCGATGTCCGCCTCGACGCTCGCCCCCCCGAGCGGGTGCCGGCGGCGCGTGCCCTCATAGCGGCGCACCAGCACGTCGGTGGCCGCGTCGAGGAAGAGCACACGGACCCGGCCGCCGGTGGCGCGCAGCGCCTCGAGCGCGGGGCGGACCTCTTCGTCGTAGTCGCCGCTGCGCACCACGAGGGCCAACCGGTCGTGGTGGGCGCCCGGGTCGGTGACGAGCTCTGCCAGCTTCGGCACCAACGGAGCGGGGACGTTGTCGATGACGAACCAGCCCAGGTCTTCGAGGTGATCGGCGGCCTGGGACCGGCCGGCGCCGGACAGGCC
>JBEEGB010000154.1:0-6233 GCA_041166585.1 Acidimicrobiaceae bacterium | reverse complement strand
CACCGCCAGCTGTCCGCCGTCGCGCAGCGAGCCCACCCACCGACCCAGGACCGCGCGGTGGTCCGGCACCCACTGCATCGACGCGTTCGCGATCACGACGTCGCACGAACCAGGGTCCTCCCACGAGCCGATGTCGCCGAGCCGGAACGACACGGCGTCCGACGTGTGTCCGGCCGCCGCGTCGATCATCGCGGCCGAGCTGTCGATGCCGAGCGTCTCGGCTGCGCCGAGCGTCTCGTGCAGCGCCGCGGTCAACCGGCCGTCACCGCAGCCGAGGTCGACGACCTTCGGTGATCCGGCAGGCGCAAGGAGCCGAGCGAGGTCCCAGAACGGCTGCTCGCGCTCATCGGCATATCGGTTGTACTGACCGGGGTCCCAGGCGTCGAGGGCGGTCATCCCGGCTAGCCGAGCTGCTTCTGGCGGATGATGTTGAGCCCGCTGCCGGCCTTGAACCACTGGATCTGCTCGGGGCTGAACGTCTGCACGCACTGGAAGTCGATGGTGCTGCCGTCCGGCTTCGCGATCCGGCAGTCGACCGGCTTGTCCGGTGCCAGCGAGGCGAGCCCGAGCACGGAGATGCGGTCGTCTTCGCCGATCAGGTCGTACGTCGCCGGGTCCGCGAACGTGAGGGGCAGGAGCCCCTGCTTCTTCGCGTTGGTCTCGTGGATCCTGGCGAACGAGCGGGCGAAGATCACGAGGCCGCCGCGGTACCGCGGCTCCATCGCGGCGTGCTCGCGCGACGAGCCCTCGCCGTAGTTCTCGTCGCCGACGGCACACCAGTGCACGCCGGACGTGCCGAGGTGCTTCGCGATCTCAGGGAACGAGCGCGTCTCTCCGTCGATCGGGTCCTTGCCTTCACCGGCGACGCCGGTGAACGCGTTGATCACACCGAGGAAGAGGTTGCCGGAGATGTTCTCGAGATGGCCGCGGTACTTCAGCCACGGACCGGCGGCGGAGATGTGGTCGGTCGTGCACTTGCCCTTCGCCTTGAGCAGCACGGGCAAGTCGATGTAGTCCTTGCCGTCCCACGCCGGGAACGGCTGCAGCAGCTGGAGCCGGTCAGAGGTGGGGGACACCGCGATCGCGATGCCGGAGCGGTCATCCGGAGCGGCGAGGAAACCCGACTCACCGGGGTCGAAGCCGAGCGCAGGCAGATCTTCGCCGACGGGGGCTTCGAGCTTCACGCCGTCGATCGAGTCGGTGAGCGGGTTGAAGTCGAGCGTGCCGGCCAGCGCGTACGCGATGACCATGTCGGGTGAGGTGACGAACGCCTTGGTGTTGGCGTTGCCGTCGTTGCGCTTCGGGAAGTTGCGGTTGTAGCTGTTGACGATCGTGTTCAGCTTGGTGGGGTCGAGGTCGGGCCGGTCCCACTGGCCGATGCACGGACCGCACGCGTTGGCCAGCACCGTGCCACCGATGGCCTCGAGGTCGGCGAGCAGCCCGTCGCGCTCGATGGTGGCGCGCACCTGCTCGGAACCTGGCGTGACGAGCAGCTGGGTCTTGGCGCGAAGGCCGCGGGCCGAAGCCTGCCGGGCGATCGACGCGGCCCGGGTGATGTCCTCGTAGGACGAGTTCGTGCACGAGCCGATGAGGGCGGAGGAGATCTCCGTCGGCACCCCGTTCTCGTGCGCCCACGCGCCCACCTCGCTCACCTGGTGAGCGAGATCGGGGGTGTCGGGGCCGTTGATGAGCGGCAGCAGCGTGGAGAGGTCGATCTCGATGACCTGATCGAAGAACCGGGAAGGATCGGCCTCCACCTCGGGGTCGGCGCGCAGGTCTGCAGCGACGGCGTTGGCCGCGTCGGCCAGCTCCTCGCGCATCGTCGCCTTCAGGTAGGCGGCCATGTTCGCGTCGAACGGGAACAGCGAGGTCGTGGCGCCGATCTCGGCGCCCATGTTGCAGATCGTGCCCTTGCCGGTGGCGGTGATCGTGTCTGCGCCGGGACCGAAGTACTCGACGATCGCGCCGGTGCCGCCTTTGACGGTGAGCACCTCGGCCACGCGGAGGATGACGTCTTTCGGCGACGACCAGCCCGAGAGCGCGCCGGTCAGGTGGACGCCGATGAGCTTGGGCCAGCGCACGTTGAACGGGAAGCCGGTCATGACGTCGACCGCGTCAGCACCGCCGACGCCGATGGCGACCATCCCGAGCCCGCCGGCGTTGGGCGTGTGGCTGTCGGTGCCGATCATCATCCCACCCGGGAACGCGTAGTTCTCGAGCACGACCTGGTGGATGATCCCCGACCCCGGCTTCCAGAAGCCGATGCCGTACTTGGCCGAGACCGAACGGAGGAAGTCGTACACCTCGGAGTTCACGTCGAGCGCGAACTTGAGGTCGATGTCGGCCGCCACCTTCGCCTGGATGAGGTGGTCGCAGTGCACCGTCGACGGGACGGCCGCCTCGTCGAGGCCTGCGGTCATGAACTGGAGGAGGGCCATCTGCGCGGTGGCGTCCTGCATCGCGACGCGGTCGGGATCGAAGTCCGCGTAGCTGCGGCCGCGCTCGAGCTCCTGGCTCGCCGCGTCACGCAGGTGGTTGACGAGGACCTTCTCGGTGAAGGTGAGCGGACGGCCCAGGCGTTCGCGACCGAGCGCGACACGCTCGGGGAGCCGCGCGTAGACCTCCTCGACGAGCGAGAGTGGGGTGGAAGACGTCACGGCCATCGAAGCTCCTTGCATTTTCGCTTGTTGTAGACAAGTCTAGAACAAGTGCGATCGGTGCGCTACCAGGAAATCGCCGAGGAGCTGCGCTCCAGAGTGGCGGCAGGAGAGTTCGCTTCGAGCCGCCTCCTGCCCAGCGAAGCCGACCTCGGGGCAGCCTACGCGGCGAGCAGGATCACCGTTCGCCGGGCGCTCGAGCTGTTGCGCGAGGACGGCTTGGTGGAGTCGCGGCAAGGGCTCGGGTGGTTGGTGGCCGCCGATCCGCTGCGCCAGAGCCTCGGCCGGCTCGGGACCATCGAGGCGCAGCTCGCCGATGCGGGCATGGGTTCGCAGCGACAGGTGCTGGACTTCGGGTTCGTCCGGGCGTCTCCCGCGGTGCAGGACGTGCTGGCCGCGCCGCGCGTCCTCGAGGTCCGCAGGGTCAACTTGGCCGATGGCGAGCCGTTCGCCCGGGTCACGGTCTGGTGCCCCGAGCCGCTGGCGAAGGGTTTGTCGCTCAGCGATGTCGAGCGCACATCGTTCTACGAGCTGCTCGGGATCGACCTCGGCGGCGCCATGCAGACGATCGCGGCAGCGGAGGCCTCGACATCGGATGCTGAGCTGCTGCACATCGCTCCGGGGTCCGCTGTGCTCGTCTGCCATCGCACCACACGGTCAGCAGAAGGCGCCGCGGTTTTGTACAGCGAGCACGTCTTCCCAGCCCACCGAACAGAGTTCGTGGTCGAGCTGACTCACGCCGACCGCTCGATCGCCCCGAGTGGGCTTCGTCTCGTCGAGGGTTGATTCGGGAACCCCAGGGAGACGGCGGTGGCGCGTCGGGGAGGACCCCGGAGCGAGCGCCACGAATATCTGAGAGGGGTCTCGGACAAGCCCGATGGTTGTCGGAGGCGACGTTTTGACTCAAGGAGAAGGGTTTTCCGCCGGAAGGCCCGGGGAGACCCGTGACGACGACGATGTGGTCGACATCCGTGGGCCGGAGCGCGTCTACGCGGAGCTGCAGACGCGGCTCGCCATGGAACGGGCGGTGGCGAGGATCTCCTCCCGGCTCCTCACGACGGAAGTCGATGAGGTCACCCCCGTGATCCGCGATGGGCTCAAGGAGCTCGGCGCAGCCTTCGACGTCGATCGCGCCTACGTGATCGCTCTGAGTGACAGCGGCGGTGAGATCGAGCTCGCCGACGAGTGGTGTGCGCCCGGTGTCGAGCCCGTCGCTCGCGATCTCAGCGCGCTGAGCGAGCCGCTGAAGCAATGGTGGGGCCAGCGGATCCGCAGCGCGGGCGAGGTTCGCATCGAGTCCGTCGACGATCTGGGAACCGACGCGGCGGCGACGCGCGAGATGCTGCAGCGCGAGGGCGTCACGTCGCTCGCGTTCGTGCCCGTCATCGTTCGTGACGTGCTCCGCGGCGCGGTCGGCATGACGACCGTTGGACGGACCCGCCGCTTCGATGACGACGAGATCGAGCTGCTCCGCGTCGTCGGCGGCGCATGGGTGAGCCGCCTCGAACGGGCCCGCGCCGAGAGGGCGCTCCTCGCCGCGACCGCGGAGCTCGAGCGTCGCAACGCAGAGCTCGAGCGATCGAACCGCGAGCTGGAGGAATTCGCGTACGTCGCGTCGCACGACCTGAAGTCTCCGCTGCTCGTGGTGCGCGGGTTCCTTGATCTGTTGGTGCGGCACAAGGGCGCGTCTCTGGACGACGAGGGCCGGACCTGGATCGCCGCCGCGACGAGGGGCAGCGACCGCATGGAGCAGCTGATCGACGACCTGCTCGGCTTCTCGCGCGCCGGCCGAAGCCAGACGGTGTTCGATTCTGTGGACCTCAACGCTGTGTGGTCGATGGCCGAGGCGGATTGCCGCGTTGGCATCGAGGCCACAGGCGCTCGGATCGACGCCGACCAGCTGCCGGTCCTGAGGGGTGACCAGACGCAGCTCAGGCAGCTGTTGCAGAACCTGCTCTCGAACGCCTTGAAGTTCGCGAGGCCCGGTGTGGTGCCGATCGTCGAGGTGACCTCGGAGCGCGCCGGCGATCAGTGGGTCATCGCCATCGGCGACAACGGCGTCGGCGTTCCTCCTGAGGACCGCGAGCGGATCTTCGGCATGTTCACCCGCCTGGACGAGACAGCGGGCGAGCCCGGCTCGGGCATCGGGCTGGCGATCTGCCAGCGCGTGGCCGTCGCGCACGGCGGCCAGATCTGGGTCGAGGAGACCGACAGCGGCGGCTCCCGATTCTGTGTCGCACTGCCCGCCGCCTGACTGTTCGCTCGTTTCTGTCAACGTTGCGCCGTGCGGTTGATCCCGAGGCGCTGGCACGCCGAGACGTGGGTGTGCTCGATGCGGGGACACTGCACGCCTGCCGCGCAGGTCGAGCGAGTGGGCCCAGCGGATCGGGAGATCGGTGTCGACACTCCGGACGGGCGGCGGCTGTCCCGCTGCCTGCGCTGTGACGTGTGGATCGAGGGCTTCCCGCCTTCAGCTGGTGCCGCGCGCTACGACGCGATGCCGGAGCTCCGCTCCCTCGACCTCCCCCGGCGAGGGAAGCCGCTGAACGACGCGATCCTGCTGCGGCTGATCGCGCTCAACCGTGGCGTGCACTCCGTGGTGTTCGGTCTGCTGGCGATCGCGCTGCTCGTGCTGGACACGCGGTTGTTCGACGTGCAGTCCTACGCGCAAGACGCTGCGGACCGGCTCGACGGTGTGGCCGGGAACACGGGCCCATCCGCGAGCCACGACATCTTGAGCAGCTCGCTGCACCGCGTGCTCGACCTCAACCGCTCGACGATCACGGTGCTCGCGGTCACCTCGCTGGCGTACTGCGTGATCGAGGGCGTCGAGGCGGTTGGGCTGTGGCGCGAGCGCCGGTGGGCGGAGTACCTCACCGTCATAGCCACCGTCGGCTTCCTGCCCTTCGAGATCCACGAGCTGCTCGACCGCATCACGGTCGTCCGGGTCGGCGCGCTCATCCTCAACGTCGCCGTGCTCGTCTACCTGGTGCACAGCAAGCGCCTCTTCGGTCTGCGCGGAGGCCACGCCGCGCTGCACGAGCAGATCGACTGGGCCGAGGTCCTCGCACCCCCCACCCGCCCCGAACCCGCCCCACCCCACGTCACCCCCCTGCACTGACCCACGCCCTTGCGAATGTTGGATGCGAACGGTGCGTTTTGCGCAACGTTCGCTCCGAAGTTCGGCGGCGCGGCGCGGCGGCGCGGCGGCGCGTCTGTCGGTCAGGACAGGTCGGGCCAGGGCTTGTCGCGGTGGACGCGGCGGCGCTTGGGTTCGCGGTCGCCGAGCGCCCACGCCCGTCGCCACGTCGGAGCCTCGGGACCGGACAGGGTCGGCGTGGTGGCGTGGCGGGCCCGGAGGCGAGCCGTGTACCAGTCGGTCGAGGCCTCGTCGGCAAGGGCGGCGACAGCGCGCTCGATGCGGGCTGCGAAGCGCCGCGAGTCCTCACCTTCTCCCGGCCACAGAGGAGCGCCGAACGTGACCCTCGTGCGTGACGGCGTCGGTGTGCGCTTCCCTTTGCGCAGGATCCTCCCCGTGCCTTCGAGGTGGACGGGCACGACGGCGACCTGGCATCG
>JBEEGB010000153.1:0-5812 GCA_041166585.1 Acidimicrobiaceae bacterium | reverse complement strand
CGCGTTCGGGCCTCGTGAAACGCCCCGATGGGCACGGGAGCGTCCCTGCCCCCTGGTAGACTGTCACCATTGTGATTCCGGCGTCTGACCAGCACTTTTGGCCGTCAACGCATCGGGAGCACCTCCGAAGTCGCTCGATCTGAAAGGCCGCGCCGTGGCGCCGCAAACGCAGTCCTACGGGGCCAAGGACATGCAGGTCCTCGAAGGCCTCGAACCGGTCCGGAAACGGCCCGGGATGTACATCGGCAGCACCGGTCCGTCGGGCCTGCACCACCTCGTCTGGGAGGTCGTCGACAACTCGGTCGACGAGGCCATGGCGGGTCACGCGACGCGCATCGACATCACGCTCCTCGCCGACGGCGGCTGCCGCGTCGTGGACGATGGACGAGGCATCCCGGTCGACGTCAACGCCCAGCACAAGATCACCGGCGTCGAGATCGCGCTCACGAAGCTGCACGGCGGCGGCAAGTTCGGCGGCGACGGCTACAAGGTCTCGGGCGGCCTGCACGGGGTCGGCGTCTCGGTCGTCAACGCGCTCTCGCGGCGCCTCGTCGTCGAGGTCGACCGCGACGGCAAGCACCACGTGATGGAGTTCGGTGACGGGGGCAAGCCCCAAGGCCCGCTCAAGGTCACCGGTGACGCGCCCCAGAACAAGACGGGGGCGCGCCGGACGGGCACGACCGTCACCTTCTGGCCCGATGGCACCGTGTTCGAGACGCTCGAGTTCTCGTCCCGCACGATCCTCGAGCGGCTGCAGATGATGGCGTTCCTGAACAAGGGCCTCGAGATCCGCTTCAAGGACGAGCGCCCCGGTCACGACAACGAGACGACGACGTTCCAGTACAAGGGCGGCATCGTCGACTTCGTCAAGCACGTGAACGCGTCCAAGGAGCCCTTGTTCTCGAAGGTCGGCTACCTCGAGCAGGTGGAGGACACGCAGGAGGTCGAGGTCGCGTTCCAGTGGAACACCGGCTACCAGACCGACGGGCTCCACTCCTTCGCCAACGGCATCAGCACCATCGAGGGCGGGGCGCACGAGGAGGGGTTCAAGGCCGCCCTCACCACGGTGGTGAACAAGTACGCCCGCGGCAAGAACCTCCTGAAGGAGAAGGACGACAACCTCCTCGGCGAGGACATCCGAGAAGGCATCACCGCCATCATCTCGGTGCGTCTGCGCGACCCGCAGTTCGAGGGCCAGACCAAGGCCAAGCTCGGCAACACCGCGATGAAGACGCTGGTGCAGAAGGCGACCAACGAACGCCTCGGGGCATGGCTCGAGGAGAACCCGACCGAGGCCAACAAGATGGTGAAGAAGGCCATCGCCGCCTCACAGGCCCGGCTCGCGGCGCGCAAGGCCAGAGACGTCATCCGCAACAAGACGCTCCTCGACGGTGCCGGCATGCCCGACAAGCTGAAGGACTGCTCCTCGAAGGAGCGCTCCGAGCGCGAGCTGTTCATCGTCGAAGGCGATTCCGCAGGCGGCTCCGCCGTGCAGGCCCGCAACCCGGCGACGCAGGCGATCCTGCCCATCCGGGGCAAGATCCTCAACGTCGAGCGGGCGCGGCTCGACCGCATGCTGAAGAACCTGGAGATCCAGGCGCTCATCTCCGCGATCGGCGCTGGCGTCGGCGAGGAGTTCGATGTCGAGAAGCGCCGCTACGACAAGGTGATCGCCCTCTGCGACGCCGACGTCGACGGCAGCCACATCCGCACGCTGCTGCTCACGTTCTTCTTCCGCCAGATGAAGGGCCTCGTCGAGCAAGGCTGCGTCTACATCGCCCAGCCGCCGCTGTACTCCACCGAGGTCGGTCGCGAGAAGGTGTACCTGAAGGACGACCACGCCAAGGACGTCTTCCTGCAGGAGCACCCCAACCACAAGAAGGAGTTCCAGCGCCTGAAGGGCCTCGGCGAGATGGACTTCGAGGAGCTGCGCGACACCACGATGCAGGACGGCGTCCGCACCCTGCTGCAGATCACCGTCGAGCAGGCGGCGCTGGCCGACGAGGTCATGTCGATCCTCATGGGGGAGGACGTCGAGAGCCGCAAGCAGTTCATCCAGGTGAACGCCAAGGACGTCAGGTTCCTGGACATATGAGCGAGTCCGAAGGACGAGCGAATCAATGTCATCGCGCGTTTGCCCGCCGCTTCGCGGCGGGCGCTCATCGGTGCCCGGTCCAGCCCATTCGCCGGAGTGGCCCAGTGACTGAGAGGACGCACCGATGAGCGACCTGACCCCGCCTAACGAGCCGGGCGACGGCGACGGCACAGACCTCGCGTTTGGCTCGATCGAGCCGATCGAGATCCAGGAGGAGATGGAGCGCTCCTTCCTCGACTACGCCATGTCGGTCATCGTGGCCCGGGCGCTCCCCGACGCGCGCGACGGCCTCAAGCCCGTGCACCGCCGGATCCTGTGGGGCATGGACCAGCTCGGGGCACGCCCCGACCGGGCCTGGATGAAGTGCGCCCGCGTCACCGGCGAGGTGATGGGCAAGTACCACCCCCACGGAGACAGCGCGATCTACGACGCGCTCGTGCGCATGGCGCAGGACTTCTCGTTGCGCCACCCGCTCGTGGCCGGCCACGGGAACTTCGGCTCGCCGGACTTCGGTCCCGCCGCCGCCCGCTACACCGAGTGCCGCCTCGCCCCGCTGGCCCTGCAGATGCTCGATGGCATCGACGAGGGCACGGTCGACTTCGCCGACAACTACTCCGGTGAGTTCGAGGAGCCCGAGGTGCTGCCGGCGCGGTTCCCGAACCTCCTCGTGAACGGCAGCCAGGGCATCGCCGTCGGCATGGCGACCAACATCCCGCCCCACAACCTGGGCGAGATCGTCGACGCCACCATCCACCTCATCGACAACCCCGACGCCACACCCGACGACCTGATGCGCTTCGTCAAGGGTCCCGACTTCCCCACCGGGGCGATGATCATGGGCCGCCAAGGCATCATCGACGCGTACCGCACCGGCAAGGGCTCGATCAGGATGCGGGCCAAGGCCGACATCGAGGAAGGCTCCGGCCGCCAGCGCGACCGCATCGTCGTCACCGAGATGCCGTACCAGGTCGGCGTCAACGCGGTGTCCGCGAAGATCAAGGAGCTCGTCGAGACCCGTCAGATCGAAGGCGTCGCCGACGTCAACGACGAGACCGCGGGCACGACCACCCGCTTGGTGATCGAGCTGAAGCGCGACGCGCCGGCGCTCATCATCCTGAACAACCTCTACAAGCACACGCCGCTGCAGACGAACTTCGCGGTGAACATGGTGGCGCTCGTCGACGGCGTGCCTCGCACGCTCAACCTCGTCCAGGCGCTGCAGGCGTACGTCGCGCACCAGGTCGAGGTCATCCGCCGCCGGTCCGAGCACCGGTTGAAGAAGGCCCGCGACCGGGCCCACATCGTCGAAGGCCTGCTCAAGGCGCTCGACATGATCGACGCGATCATCGCCGCCATCCGGGCCTCGGACGATCGCCCGAGCGCCCGCGACGCGCTGCTGGCCGAGCCGTTCTCGTTCACCGAGATCCAGGCCAACCACATCCTCGACATGACCCTCGGTCGCCTCACCCGCCTCGGCCGTGCCGAGCTCGAAGAGGAGATGGCGAAGCTCCGCGAGACCATGGCCGAGCTCGAGGCCATCCTCGGCGACGAGGGTCGCCTGCTGCAGGTGATCAAGGACGAGCTGGGCGAGATCCGACAGAAGTTCGCCAGCCCGCGCCGCAGCGAGATCGGCTTCGACACCGGCGACATGAACATCGAGGACCTCATCGACGACGAGGACCTCATCGTCACGCTGTCGGCCAAGGGCTACGTGAAGACGATGTCGGTTGACACCTTCCGCACCCAAGGTCGCGGCGGTCGCGGCGTGGCGGGCACCAAGCTCCGCGACGAGGACTACGTCACGCAGATCCTCACCACCACCGCGCACGCGTACCTGCTGTTCTTCTCGAACAAGGGTCGCGTCTACCGGTTGAAGGCGCACGAGATCCCGATGAAGGAGCGCACCGCACGGGGGACGGCCATCGTCAACCTCCTCGCGCTCCAACCGGACGAGAAGATCAAGACGATCATCGACACCCGCGACTACGAGACCAACCGCTTCCTGTTCTTCGCCACGAAGAAGGGGCAGGTCAAGAAGACCAAGTTCACCGAGTACGACTCGTCCCTGCGCGCCGGCATCATCGCCATCAACCTGCGCGACGGCGACGAGCTGGTGCGGGTGATCCCGACCAACGGTGGCGACGACATCCTCATGGTGAGCCGTCTCGGCATGGCCATCCGCTTCAACGAAGACGACGTCAGGCCCATGGGCCGATCGGCGGCCGGCGTCCGCGGCATGAAGATGAAGGCCGGCGACGAGGTGGTGTCGCTCGACGTGTGCCGCGACGACGTGGCGATGCTCATCGTCACCGACGCCGGGTACGGCAAGCGCACCCAGCTCGAGCACTTCAACGCACAAGGTCGCGGCGGCCAGGGCGTGCGCGGCATCAAGCTCACGGCGAAGAAGGGCTTCGTGGTCGCCGCGTTCATGGTGTCGCTCGAGGACGAGATCTTCGTGATCGCCTCGGGCGGTGTCGTCATCCGCATGCCGGTGCGCGAGATCTCCTCGCAGGGACGCGATGCCACCGGGGTGCGGGTCATGAACCTCGACGACGGTCAGGCCGTCGCCGCGGTGGCGCCCGTCCTCCAGACCGACGACTGAGCGGGCCCTCCCGTCCCTTCCCCCTCGTGCCGTTCGTGTTGCGCGCCTGGAGGTCGGGTCGTGGAGGTCGTTCGCTGTCGTGACGAGCGGGGACAGGTGCTCCCCTTCGTGGCCGGGGTCATCGTCATCGCCTCGGTGGCGATGGTGCTGGTCGTGCACCTCGGTCGCGCCGCGACCGATCGAGCCCGGGCCCGGACTGCGGCCGTCGCGGCAGCGCTCGCCGGCGCGGCGGAAGGACGGGCCGCGGCGGAGTCGGTGGCGGCGGCCAACCACGCGGCGGTCGAGTCCTACATCGAGCTGGCGGACGGCGTGCAGCTCAGGGTGCGGGTCGGTCAGGCCAGAGCGACAGCGCGTGCGGCGCGCACCACCTCAAGCTGCTCCCCAGCCGCCGAAGCCCATCCCGTACACTTCGGGCAATGTCTCCCGAGAGCACGGGCTCCGGCGCGTCCGCTGATCTGACGCATGATGCGCCGGCCGTCGCGCCCGGCCCGTCGATCGCGCCGCTGGCGAACGGCCGGGACAGGCACGAGCCCGAAGCCGGCGTGTTCACCGCGCCGGCCCCGGACGCACCGGTGCTCGAGGAGCACGATCGGCCCCACCGGCTCACACGTGGCGAGCGCAAGAAGCTCGGCCGGCTGCGCGCCCGCAAGGTGCGCAGGATCGTCCGCCACGTCGATCCGTGGACGGTGCTCAAGCTGTCGCTCGCGTTCTTCGCGTGTCTGTTCGTGGTCTTGCTGGTGGCAGGCATCCTGCTGTGGCACCTGGCCGCGTCGGCCGGCACGATCACCAAGATCGAGAACTTCATCGCCGAGGCCGGCGCGTTCACGACCTTCAAGTTCGACGGCCCCAAGATCCTGCAGGCGAGCGTGCTCGGTGGCCTGGTCATGGTCATCGTCGCCGCGGGGTTCAGCGTGCTGATGGCCGTGCTGTTCAACCTGATCAGCGACCTCGTCGGTGGCATCCGCTTCACGGTCATCGAGGAGGAGACGTCCCGGCCCGCGGCCCCGTCGGCGGAGGCATCTCGATCAGGTGTCCACTGAGGGCTCGTGTATCTTCGGGCCTCCTGCAATCTGCAGTATGCAGCAGCCAGGGGCTATAGCTCAGTCGGTTAGAGC
>JBEEGB010000152.1:0-4772 GCA_041166585.1 Acidimicrobiaceae bacterium | reverse complement strand
GGTGGCGGATGCCCAGGTCGCCGCTCCACCTCGTGATGGCGATGACGAGGTCGGCGCGACGCATCGCCCAACCGCGCTGGCGCCAGCGCCACCGCTCGAAGCGATAGCCCGGCTCGGGGTAGATCATCGGGATCACGTCGTGCAGCGTCTGCACATACGGGACGCCCGGTCGGAACGGAGGTTCTGCCGTCGGCTGGTGCAGCACGTCGGCATCGGATCGCGTCGCGGCGGCACCGAGTCGCACGCCGTGGACGTAGAGCCCGATCGAGGAGGTCGCCTCTTGTTGGGCCCAGTGCGCGCCGCGCAGACCTGGCACCGAGATCGGAAGGTGCTCGTAGGTCTTCAGCGCGACGCGACCGTCGTCCGGGATGCTCTCGGTGAGCGCGGTGACGTAGCGCCCGAAGCCCCGGGTTGCGCTTGCGGCGTCGGTGAGGCACGACGTGTCCAGCAGCACCGTGGGCACCATGGCTAGAGCACCAACGTGCGGTAGCGGATGCCGCTCGCCGCGACGGTCAACGTCTCGGCTGCATCGACGGCGAACGCGGCCGGCAGCACGATCGGGAGGTGACGCCACCGTCCGGGACGGGGCTCGACGACGATGCGATGCCGCAGCCAGGGGAGCAGCGCGGCGACCGCAGCGGCGCGCAGCAAACGGTGGTTCGAACGACCGGCTCCCTGTGCGGCAAGCACGAGCAAGCCGAGCAGCGCGAGCAGGGTCGGGGGGTGCGTCGCGGCGAGGAACGGGTCGCGCTGCAGGCGGTGGGGCCGGTAGCCGGGATGGTCATGGATGACCTTGCCGATGTGGCGCCATCGCCAACCGGCGCGGAGCGAGGCGGCGAGCTCGTGGAGCGCTGGGCCCCGCTTCACGTCATGGAGGACGACGGCATCGGGCGCGAACGCGACGCGTGCTCCGCGTTCGAGTGCTCGCCATCCGAGGTCGACGTCCTCGCCGAAGCTGTCGCCCTCGAAGCCCTCGTCGAAGCCATCGAGCTCTGCCAGCAGGTCCCGCCGGTAGGCGACGTTCGACGTCTCGAACTGGCCGGTCCAGTGGTCGACGCTGATCACCTGCGAGAACGGCCCGCGCCCGGCGGCCTTGGCGGCGTCGAACGACGTCGCGCCCTGCACGACGTCCGCGGCGCCGAACCTCGCCAGCAGGTTCGCCAACCAGCTCGCATCCGGCTGGCAGTCGTCGTCGGTGAACGCCACGATCGGTGCTTCGGCCAGCCGCCAACCGACGTTGCGCGCCGTCGCCGCGCCCGACGGCCTCGTCGTGTGCGCGGGGCGGAGAAGGTCCGGCATCGAGGCGCTGAGGTCGCGCAGCACGTCCGAGGTCTCGTCGGTGGAGCAGTCGTCGACCACGATCAGCTCGTAGCGTTCGACGCCCCGCTGTGCGGCGAGGCTTTCGACCAGGCGAGGCAAGAGGTGGCCGCGGTCTCGGCTGGGCACGACCACCGAGATCTGCGGCCCGGCTCCCACTGCGGCGAGCCTATTCATCGCCGCGGCCGGCCGATGTCAGGATGGAGCCGCATGGAGGAGATGCGCGTGCGCTCGTTGCTCGACGACCTCGCGACCTCCGGCGCGCGCTTCCATGGTTGGGCTCCTGAGGTCGAGGTCAGCTGGGGGCTCAACGAGCCTGCGCTCGAGCTGCTCGTCGAGCTCGTGTCGAAGGGCCAGCGGACGCTCGAGACCGGCGTCGGGTTCAGCACCGTCGTGTTCGGCGCGCTGGGCGCAGAGCACACGGTGGTCTCTCCGGCGTCCTTCGAGCACGACCGAGTCCGCGAATGGTGCGAGCAGCGCGGGGTCGACCTGGGGGCGGTCACGTTCGTTGCCTCGCCCTCCCAGGAGGCGCTGCCCCGCCTCGATCCGACACCGCTCGACATCGTCCTGATCGACGGCGACCACGCGTTCCCGTCACCGTTCATCGACTTCTGGTATGCGGGCGGCCGCCTCGTACCCGGCGGGCTCCTCGTGGTCGACGACACGCACCTACGGGCCTGCAGCGTGCTGGCCGACTTCCTGCGCGCTGAACACGGCCGCTGGCGCGTGCACCGCGAGCTGGCGACCACGACCGTGTTCGAACGCCTTGATGGCCCGATGGTGCCACCCGAGGGTTGGGCGCTGCAGCCGTGGGGCGCCACCCCGCTGCCGGTCGGGCCGCCGCTCGGCGTGTGGCCGCGCGTTCGCAACGCCGTGCGCCTCCGCACGCGGGTGCGGGCCGCTCTCGCCAAGGCGCGGGCGCGCTGATGGCTCGACGGTGAGCGCGGCAAGCCCGCAGGTCACGGTCGTGCTGCCCACCCACCGCCGACCGGAGGCGCTGCGCCGCGTCCTCAGCGGTCTCGCACGCCAGCGCGACCCTGGTGTGACCTGGGACGTCGTCGTCGTCGACAACGACGCGCCGCCGGGCGCCGCGGCATCGGTGCGCGACGCGCTCGACCGGTTGCCGGTCGAGTGGCGGGTGGTGGTCGAGCCGGTGCTCGGGGCCTCCAACGCGCGCAACCGCGGCATCGCCGAGGCGCGCGGCTCGATCGTGGCGTTCATCGACGACGACGTCGTCCCCGACGACGACTGGCTGTCCCGCCTCATCGAACCGGTGCTCACCGGGCGCAGCGACGCCGTCGGCGGCCGGGTGAGCCTCGACCCGTCCGTCCCCGTTCCCTCCTGGCTGCCGGTCTGGCTCCGTCCGTACCTGGCGGAGTACCACCCCGCGGACGAGGAGGTGGACCTGCTGCAGCTGCCCGTTGGCGTGCTGGTCGAGCCCTACGTGCTCACCGCCAACGCCGCGTTCACGGCCGACGTGCTCGCTCGCTCGGGCGGGTTCGACCCCTTGCTCGGACCTCGCCGCGGTGTGCCGATGGTGAACGACGACCTCTCGCTGTGCCGCAGGGTGCTCGCGCTCGGCGCCACCGTTCGCTACCTTCCCGCGGCCAGGGTCGTGCACGAGCTGCCGTCCCAGCGGCTGCGACGGCGCTACTTCGCGCGGCGGCTCTACGCGCAGGGACGCTCGGACTGGATCCTCGACCGCGAGCCGTACGGCGCGACGCGCAGCGCCGGCGCGCACACGGCGACGGTCGGCTTCGTCGACGAGGTGGTGCGCGACCTTTGGTCGGGCGCGATGCCCCGGCCCCGCCTCACGTTCCTCTGGTGCCAGACGGCGCGCCGTGCTGGGTTCCTGCGCGAGGCCTTGGCCCACCTCGCCCGGCGGCGATCGTCACGATGAAGACCGTCGTCCTGTGCGGGGGCAAGGGTGTGCGCGCCTACCCCCACACCCTCGAGGTGCCCAAGCCTCTGCTGGAGGTGGGGGACCGGCCGATCCTCCACCACGTGCTGGAGGTCTACGCGCGGCAGGGGTTCGACCGGTTCGTGCTCGCCGCCGGCTACCGCAGCGACCTCATCGAGGAATTCGCCGCGGGCATCGACGAGGCGTGGACCGTCGAGGTCGTCGACACCGGCGAGGAGACCAACACCGGCGAGCGGGTGCGGCGATGCCAGGAGCGGCTCGGTGACGAGTTCTTCGTGACCTACGGCGACGGTCTCGGTGACGTCGACCTCCACGCGCTGCTCTCCTTCCACCGATCGCACGCCGGCGCCGCGACGCTCACATCGGTGCCGCTCCCGTCGCAGTACGGCACCATCGATTCCGACGCGACCGGGCGGGTCTCCCGGTTCCGCGAGAAGCCACAGCTCGACGATCACCGCATCAACGCCGGGTTCTTCGTGTTCGACCGCAGGGCGTTCGACGTGTGGTCGGGCGAGGACCTCGAGCGTGAGGTGCTCCCCGCGCTGGCTGGCCGGGGCGAGCTCTTCGCCTACGCCCACTCCGGCTTCTGGCGCTCGATGGACACCTACAAGGACGCCCTCGAGCTCTCCGCCCTCTGCGCCGCCGGCCACCCCCCGTGGCTCCCCCGCGTTACAGGATGAGGGTGCGGTTGCGGGCTGAGGCGGCGGCCATCACGGCCGTGTCGGCGACGTCGACGACAAACCACTGGGGAAGGGTGCGCAGCCAGTCGCGCTTCGGGTTGTACACACCGCGGTGCCGGGTCCAGGCGCCGAACAGGCCGGCCACGACGACCCACCGCAGAAGGCGGCGCGGTCGGCGGACCGCGAACGCGAGCGCGGCCACGGTCCCCAGCGCGGGGGCGTGCGCCGCCTGCACGAACCACCGCGACTCGAAGCTGTCGCGCACGCCTGGGTGGCGCTTGACGAGCACAGCGTTCCCGCCCCGGCGGGGCAGGTCGGCGAGCTCGTCGCGCAGTCGACCCGGTTTCATGTCGTGCCAGACCACCGCGTCAGGGACGAAGGTGGATCGCGCCCCGGCTTCCTTCGCTCGCCACGCGAGGTCGGTGTCCTCGCCCCACGTCGGCGCGCCCCGCCGTGGCCCGAACCCCTCGTCGAAGCCACCGACGGCCGCGAGCGCGGCGACGCGGTAGCCGATGTTGCACGTCTCGTAGAACCCGCGCTCGTACGTCGCCTGGGGGGCGCGGGAGAAGATCCCTCGGGTCGGCTGGTGAGGGTTCGCTCCGGTTGTGCCCTGCGCGATGTCGTGCGTTCCCAACCCAGCGCTGATCGAGGCCAGCCAGCCTGGCTGAGGCAGGCAGTCGTCATCCGTGAACGCGACGAGCGGAGCTCGGGCCGCGCGCCAGCCGATGTTCCGGGCCGCCGCCGGGCCCCGGTTGCGGTCCAAGCGATGGACGCGCAGGTCGAGGGAGGACGAGGCCGACAGCCGCTCGAGCACCAACCCCGTGTCGTCGGTGGACCCGTCGTCGACGACGATG
>JBEEGB010000151.1:0-3659 GCA_041166585.1 Acidimicrobiaceae bacterium | reverse complement strand
AGCCCGCCGAAGGTCGACACGAGCAACGGTGCGACCGCGGCCTGCGCGGCGAGGGTGACCGCCATCGCGTCCGCCAACGGCCGGGGGCCGGGGATCACGGCGGACAGTCGCGGTCCGAGCCAGAGGATGCCGGCGGAGGCCGCCACCGACAGCTGGAACCCAACCGACGACACGAGGAACGGGTCGACAAGCACGAGCAACGCGACCGCGAGGGCGAGCGCTCGGCGGCTCGTTGCCTCGCGGCCCCACGCCAAGGCCACCGCGGCGACCGCGGCCATCGCGCTCGCGCGCAACACCGAGGGCTCGAACCGCGTGATGAGCGCGAACCCTCCGATCACCGAGAGCGTGACGACGAGGCGCCCGCCCAAGCGGAGCCGACGCAGCAGAGGTCCGGCCAGCGCGAGCACGAACGCGACGTTCTGCCCGGAGACCGCGAGCAGATGCGAGAGGCCGGCGCCACGGAAGTCATCGGTCACCTCCGGCGGCTGGTTCCGGTCGTCTCCGAGCACGATGCCGAGGAACAGCGGCCGCTGCGCCGCCGGGAGGGCCTCGGCTCCACCGGCGAGCGCGCGGTGCACCGAGTTGGCGAACCGGCTGAGCATGCCGCCCGGTCGCCAACCGTCGACTTCGTCGATGGTGATACGCCCGACGATGTGCCTCTGCGTGAGCCACGACGCGGCCGGCGACAACCGCTGCACCTTGCCGCGCACATCGATCTGTTCGCCCGCGAGGCGATCCGCGATGGCCCTTGCTGCGCTGTCGCGAGCGAGGAGCTCCACGTGCTTCGACCCCATCCGGGCATCGGCCCGCACGCCGCTGCCGGCGGGGGCCGGGTCGCTCAGAAGCGTGAGCGTCCCCGCGAAGGAGCCTTGCGCCGGGGCCACCAGACCGTCGGTTGCCGCGGCACCCAGCCCGCTCGCGAGCACAGCCACTGCCGCACACAGCAACAGGGGTCGGCGAGCGAGCAGCGCGAGCGCCACGAGCGCGAAGCCCAGCCAGCGTGGAGGGCCGGCGGCGAACCAGGCGCCGGCGCACGCACTGAGGGCCAGCACGACCACGTGACGGTCGGCCATGGGCTTCCTCCCGACGTCGAAGAACACCAGCTGTGGGGGAAGCCGCCGCCATCGTACGCGGATCCGCGGATCCGGGAACCGGCGGTGCCCCCCAGAACGTCTGATCCGGCACCTGCACGTCAACCGGAGGTTCCGCCATGCGCTTGCACCGCCCGCTCGCCGTCATCGCGGTCGCAGCCGCGGTGCTCCTCATCACCGCCTCGCCCGCTGCAGCATGCGGTGGCCTGGTCGGTGAGAACGGCACCATCCGGCTCGGCAAGACCACGACCCTCGCCGCGTGGCACAACGGCATCGAGCGCTACGTCACCTCGTTCGAGTTCACCGGCGACGGTGCTGAGCTCGGTTCGATCGTGCCGCTGCCTGGCGTGCCGACCGAGGTGACGCGCGGCGGTGACTGGACGCTGCAGCGGCTCGAGCGCGAGGTGGCACCTCCGAAGCGCTTCGCCCTCGACGCCGCGGCCGGCAGCGCCACCGCGGCGAGCGCAGAGGTGATCCTGCAGACGAAGATCGACGCGCTGGACATCACGATCCTGAAGGGTGGCGGTGCCGAGGTCGGGCAGTGGGCCGTCGAGCACGGCTTCCTGCTCACCCCTGACGCGCCCGAGGTGCTCGACTTCTACTCGCAGCGAAGCCCGATCTTCATGGCCGCGCGCTTCGATGCCAACGCGGCGCGCACGCTCGGTCAGCAGGCGGGAGACGGAACGCCGATCATGCTGACCATCCCCCTCGACCAGCCGTGGGTGCCGTTGCGCATCCTCGGCCTCGGCCTGCAGGCGAGCGAGCAGATCAACGCCGACGTGTTCGTGCTCACCGACGATCGACCGCAGCTGTTGGCCGGTGGTGACGGTCTGCGGCTCCAGCGCAGCGAGCAAGCGTCGAACAGCCTCCTCGACGATCTCCGGAGCGACACCGGCATGGGCTGGGTCCCCTCGAAGATGTGGTTCTCCTACCTGACCGTCGACGCGAGCGCGGCGGCCTTGCGCTACGACCTGGCTTCGTCGGTGCGGCCGCTCCGCGCACCGTCCGCGACCGACGCCGGCATCGCGTCCCGCAGCCAGGGCGTGGACGTGCATCTCTTCGGCACCGTCGGTCGAACGGTTCCGTTCGAGGCGCTCGTCCTCGCGGCGGTCGGCCTCGGCACCGTCGTGGTCTTCGCCAGCCGCCGGCTGCGGACCGCGCGATGAGGCGTGCCGTCCCCGCGCTCGTGGTCACGGCGCTCGCTGCACTCGCTCTCCTGGTGGGCGGGGCGATGGCCGGGGGCGCGTCCAGCGGGGACTCGCCGCTGGGGCCGGGGACGGTGACGGTGCACCTCACGATCCAGCACAGCCGCTTCTCGCCCGATCGGGTCCAGGTGCGACCCGGCACCACGGTCCGGTTCGTGGTCGACAACCGAGACCCGATCGGGCACGAGCTCATCATCGGTGATGAGGACGTGCACCTCCGGCACGAGAGCGGCACCGAGGCAGTGCACCCGCCCCGGCCCGGTGAGGTGTCGATCGCTCCGCGGTCGAGCAACGAGACCACGTTCACCTTCGGCGACCCCGGCTCAGTGCTCTTCGCCTGCCACCTCCCCGGACACTTCGCCTACGGCATGTCCGGCTACGTGAACGTGGTCGAGCGAGCCGGAGGGGAATGAGCGAGACTTGGAGGATGGTTCACACGTGTCCGCGCTGCGAGCTGCGCTTCACGACCGATGCCGAGCTGGCCGACCACCTCACCGTCGACCACCACCTCGACCTCGCGCCTCAACGTCTGCGGTACCAGGCCCCCAAGAGCCGACCGCCGGGCCGGCGCTACCTCGTCGTCGGCAACCGCACGCTGTCCGACGACGCGCTGCTGGGTCACATCCGCGAGCTCGCCGCGGCGGGACCGACGCACTTCCACCTCGTGGTGCCGGCCATCGACTCGCAAGGCAACGCTCATCACCGCGACGCCCAAGGCGATCAGCTGGCCGAGCTCCGAGCTCGCCACGCGGTCGACATGCTCGCGGCCGAGGGCATCATCGTCGAGGCCGAGGTGGGCGATCCCGATCCGGTGAAGGCGGTGGGGGCCGCGCTCGGTCACGAGCCGGCGGACGAGATCGTCGTGTCGGTGCTACCGAAGGGTGTGTCGCGCTGGCTCGAGGTCGACCTGCCCCGCTCGCTCGAGCACCACTACGGCCTGCCGGTGACGGTGATCACCTCACGCAGACGGTCCCGAGATGGCGAAGCTGCTCCAGCTTCGCCGGCCCCACGCCCCGGACCCGCTCGAGATCGTCCACGGAGCGAAATGGGCCGTTGCGCTCTCGCTCGTCGACGATGGCCTGCGCGATCGAGGGCCCGATCCCGGGCAGCGAGTCGAGCTCGTCGACCGTCGCCGTGTTGATGTCGATCGGCCCCGACGACGTCGACCCGTCCGCGCCCGAGCCGCCGGCCGACGGCACCGCTTCGCCGACTCGCGGGATGTAGACGCGCTCACCGTCGGCCAGTGCGGCCGCGAGGTTGACCCGATCGGCGTCCGCGTCGGCGGCCAGACCTCCAGCCGCGACCACGAGGTCGTTCACGCGCGCACCGGAAGCGAGCTGGTAGAGCCCGGGTGCCTTGACCG
>JBEEGB010000150.1:0-2715 GCA_041166585.1 Acidimicrobiaceae bacterium | reverse complement strand
CCGGCCAGCGACATCCACCCGTAGGAGAGCTCTTCCATCAGGCGGGCGTAGGTGAGGGTGTCGAGGCCGAGTCCCCCGTGCTCTTCGGGGATGCGCGAGCCGAACAGCCCGAACGCCTTCATCTGCTCGACCCAGGCCTCGGGGTACTCGTCGGCGTGCTCGAAGGCGGAGGCACCAGGGATGATCTCCTTGGCCACCCACCTGCGGATCGTGCCGACGAGCTCGTCGGCCAGCGCTGCGTCAGTCACCATCCCGTCGACGTTACTTTTCCGAGTGCGGTCAGCCCAGCTCGTCGAGCGCGGCGAACAGGAACGCCTCGAGCGCTTCGGCATCGGGGCCGGGGAGCATCCCGTCGGCGATGGCGTCAACGCTGTCCACCACGTCCCACAGCGGGTCGACGACAACGCCTTCGCAACGGGCGTAGCGCGCCGCCGCCTCCGGTCCCGCGTGCCGCCACAGATTCATGCGGCAGCGCGCCGCGTCGACCGCGATCGGTCCGACGCACGCCTCGATCCAATCGACGACGCCGGTGATCCGGCCGCGCGCCCACAGCACGTTGCCCGGGTGATGGTCACGGTGGATGAAGCCACGGGCGGCGGTCATCGGGTCCGCCTCCTCTGCGATCGCCAGGGCGCGCTCCCACCGAGCCGGGTCGGTCGCCCACGACGGTGGTTCGCGGAACCCGGAGTAGCGGCGGTAGGCACGGAAGCCTTGCGGTGGATCGATCGAGTGGATCACGTGCGCGACCTCCGCCAGCCGTTCGATCGAGGGCGGCACCCAGTGGTGCGTACCCGGCAACCTCGTCATGAGGACGGCCGGCTCGCCGCAGCCCCAGCCCTCGGCGTCGACCGCAACCAGCTCCGGCGTCGGCACACCAGCTGCTGCGAGCAGCTCCAACACGACCGCCTCGCGGCTCGCGAGATCCGGCTCGCGCTCGAGCCAGTCGAGCTTCGTGTGCCGGCGCAGCACGAGCCGGCGCCGAGCGTCGACGCCATCGACCTCGACGTCGACAGCCCGCACGTCGGACGACGTCGCGCCCGGCAGCCGTCGGGTCCGCACGACGCGCGCTCCGGGTCCCACCGCACCCTGCACCCAACTCCGAGCACGCTGGTCCATCGAGCACATCCTGCAGCGTCTCCGTGGGGCTGCGCCCCACACCCATCGCCGCCCGGCGAGCAGCGCTCGCTCGGTCGGCGTGAAGCGCTCGCGGGGCGAGCGATTCACTATCGTCGAACGCGTTGTGACGCCCGTGTCAGGTTCCGCTGCTCGCTACGACACCATCGGCCTCGGCTACCGCGAACACCGCCGGCCCGACCCCCGCGTTGGCGCGCCGATCCTGGCCGCGCTGGGCGACGCGGCGACCGTGCTCAACGTCGGTGCCGGCACGGGCTCGTATGAACCGGACGACCGTCTCGTCGTCAGCATCGACGCCAGCGCGGTGATGCTGGCGCAGCATCCCGGGCCTCGCCGCGTGATGGGCGTTGCCGAGCGGCTCCCGTTCGCCGATGGCGCCTTCGACGCGACGCTGGCGATCTTCACCGTGCACCACTGGTCCGATCCTGCAGCCGGGCTGGCGGAGCTGCAGAGGGTGAGCCGGCGCCAGGTGATCCTCGCCTTCGAGCTGCTCCCCTACTGGCTCACCGAGGAGTACGTACCCGAATCGGCGACCATCAACGTCGACTGGCTCGCCAGCCGCATCGCCGGCGCGCTGCCCGGCTCGCGCACCGAGATCATCCCCGTGCCTCACGACTGCAGCGACGGGTTCTTCTGCGCCTACTGGCGTCGTCCCGAGGCCTACCTCGACCCAGGCGTTCGGGGTGCGATCTCGGGCCTCGCGCTCCTGCCGCCGGCCACCATCGAGCCCGCCATGGCGCGGTTGGCGGACGACCTGCGCTCTGGCGCATGGAACGAGCGCCACGCCGACCTGCTCGAGCTCGACGAGATGGACCACGGCTACCGACTCGTGATCGCCCAGTGAGCTCGATCGCCGCTCCCGCGCTGTGGATCGACCGGCTCGGCGCCGGCGACACGCGGTGGGAGGACTGCGCGCCGGGGCGGACCGACCTCCCTCGCCGGCTTCCCGACATGCCGGTGCTCGGCATCACCCAGCTCGACTCGAACCACGCGCGCCCGGACGGCGACGGCTTCCTCTACCGGCGCACCCCTCGCCCGGGACAGGGACGCCTCACGGGCTGCCCCACCGCCGGCCTCGTCCTCGTCCTGATCAGCCCGAAGCACCCGGAGCAGGCGCAAGCTCTGCGGGACTGGGGCGACTTCGTGCACATCTCCCACATCGCCGCGGCCGCGGTGCCCGGCTACTCGATGATCACGCCGTACGAGGTGGACGGAGAGGGTCCGCGCTTCCTGCACCTCTACGAGCTCGAAGGCGACGACCCCGAGGCCACGTTCAACGCGATGACGCCGCTCGTGCGCACCCGCCTCGACGACGACGCGTTCCGCGCGTGGACGTGGCACCCCGAGCTCGTCATCGACTACGTGAGCACGTACCGGAAGGTCAGATGAGCGAGCCCTCGTTCTTCGACGTGGTGCTACGCCAGCGCGCCTGCCGGTCGTTCGCTCCCGACCCGGTGGGCGACGACGACATCGAGCGCATCCTCACCGCAGCGACCCACGCGCCCAGCGCGGAGAACATGCAGCCGTGGGTGTTCGTCGTCGTGCGCGACGAAGCCACGCGCGCGTCGATCGGCGAGCTGG
>JBEEGB010000149.1:0-7773 GCA_041166585.1 Acidimicrobiaceae bacterium | reverse complement strand
GAGGGTCTCGCGACTCCACCCCAGGCGCGCCCGCGCCGTCTTGAGCGACGCCCCGATGCGAGAGGACTCCACGCCACCACCTCAATGATCCAGCTGAATCGTCCGGCTCTGACCGTCGGCATGGATTATCCGGCTTGGCCACAAGCTTCCATCGAGTATGTCAAACGACAGCGTCACTTGACAAGGTTTTCGAACGGCGCGGTAATTCGCCCCAAATGCGTTGTACGAGCGCCGACGCCGGAGCGGGGGCGCGATGAGGCTGGGAGAGCTCGATGTCCGCATCGCCGAGCAACGAAGAGGAGCAGCTCCCATGGGGGGGAGACGTCGGCCAGAGCCAGGCGCTCTCCTCGCAGCAGGCCCACGAGGCGGCGTACCGGTTCGTCGCCCGCTACTACGACTACGAGCGGATCGCGCCGCTCCTGCGGATGCTGCAGGACATCGCCTGGAGGCATGACGACCCGGACTCCAACCGGGAGGCGTGGGCCAGCTGGCAGGTGTGCGTGCAGGAGACCCTCGACGGTGCACCGTTGCCCGACGTGCCTCCGCCGTGGGCCTAGTGCCCCGAAGCACTAGTAGCCGACGATGCCCTCGCGCACCGCGGTGGCAACGGCCTCGAGCTTGGAGTGGGCCTGCAGCTTGTAGAGGATGCTCTGGGCATGGTTGCGAACGGTGTTGAGGCGTAGCCCGAGACCTTGCGCGACCTGCTTGTTGACCTGTCCGGCCGCGAACAGCTTGAGGATCTCGAGCTCACGAGGCGTGAGATCGGCACCCAGACCGCGCTGGGTCGGTCGCAGCTGGCGCAGGAGCGGTGCCAGCTCGCTGGGCGGTGTGATCGTCTCGCCTTCGTTGGCCGCGAGGATGGCCTCGAGCAGGCTGTCGACCGCGTCTTCCTTCTTGACGAAGCCAGAGCATCCAGCGGCAATCGCACGGACGAGCGACTGATCGTCGGTTCGGGCCGTGAGCATGACGACCTTCACCGAAGGCGTCAGCGCCTTGATCCGCTCCGTCGCCTCCGTGCCGTCGCCGTCGGGGAGCTCGAAGTCCATGAGGATGACGTCGGGCTCGTAGGCCAGTGCGGCGGCGACCGCGTCTGACACGCTGCCCGCGGTACCGACCACCTTGAGCTCGGGCCTGGTGCCGAGCAGCCGCACGAGGCTGTGCGTGAAGATCTGGTGATCGTCCACCACGAGGATGCGGATGCGATCTGTCGCATCCTCCTGATCCGGATAGGCCTCGCGGATCGACGCGATCTCGTCCAACGAGTCGAAGAACGCGTCCAGGAGCCGCGGCTCGAACTGCAGTCCGCGCTGGTCGACCATGATCTCCTTGGCCTGATCGAACGACAGCGCCGGGCGGTACACGCGGTGACTCGTCAGCGCGTCGAAGACGTCGGCGACCGCGGCGATCCTCGCCTCTTCGGGGATCTCCGTGCCTTGGAGCCCCCGCGGGTAGCCCCTGCCGTCCCACCACTCGTGGTGTGTCAACGCGATCTCGGCGGCGATCCGCAAGAGCGCCGAGGTCGATCCGGCGAGGAGCTGGTAGCCGATCTGCGCGTGGCGTTGCATCGTGCCGTACTCGTCGCGCGACAGCGCGCCCGGCTTCAGCAGGATGCCGTCTGCGACCCCGATCTTGCCGACGTCATGGAGCGCGGTCGCGAGGCGGAGGTCCTCGAGCGGGACGCCGGTGAACCCGACGGCCTTGGCCAGCACGACCGAGTACCTGCTCATGCGTTCGATGTGTCGGCCCGTCTCCTCATCCCGGAGCGAGACCGCACGCGACAGCCGGTCGATCAGCTCCACGTGGTCGTCGAGCGACCTGCTCGACTCGGCCTCGATCCCTTCGATCAACCCGCCGAGCCTCCTCGTGCGAGCGATCGTCTGCTCCAGCGCCCGCACGTTGTCTCGATGGGCGAGCTCGAGCTCTCGCCGCTTCAGCGCGCTCGCCAGGCTGATGAGGAGCTCGTTGGTGTCAAAGGGCTTGGTCACGTAGCCGAACGCACCAATGTCGAGTGCGGCCTCGGCGATGCGTGGATCGTCGACGCCGGTCGTCATGACGACTGCGAGATCGGGGAAGTCCTCGGTGAGCTCGGCGAGCAGGTCGATGCCGGATTGGCCTGGCATCTTGATGTCACAGAGCACCGCGGCGACGTCTGGTTCCGTGTCGAGGACGACGCGGGCCTGGGCGCTCGTCGCGGCCTCGACACAGGAGTAGCCGTGCGCGGTCAGGATGCGTGCCGTGCTGCGCCGGAAGACCTCATCGTCATCGACGAGGAGCACCGTGGTCGTCGATCGGGCCGCGGCTTGTTCCTCCAACTACGTGCCACCGTCCAAGGTGCGTCGGAAGGGGCGCGGCAAGCAGTCGTGAGCATCGTTCGACGCCTCGACGATGGCCGCCAAGCGCTTGGCCTCGTCGTGCATGCTCGCTGGCTCTTCTCCCATCAACGCCCGATCTCTTGATCAGACTATTGGCCGTGCACCGGCGTCCCGGCTATGGCCGGAACGTCACTTCGACGAGGTAGGACCCATCGGCTCGTGACTGAAGGTGACCCGGAAAAGGTCGATGACCTCTTGCTGTGACCGAACGCCGAGCTTGCGGTACACCGACGACAGCTGGTTGCGGACGGTGTTCTGGCTGAGGAACAGCGCGTCGGCGATCGCGGGCACTCGGTCGCCACCCACGAGCCTGCGCACGATCTGGAGCTCACGCGTCGTCAGCCTGGTGACTCCAGGGACCTCGGCTCCGCTGGGCGCCGTCGCGAGTGCGGTCGTCAGGTCGATCGCTGCGATTCGATCAGAGAACCGTTGGAGAAGCCGTTGCACGTCGGTCAAGGTCTTTGCCACATCGGGCTCGGCGGGGAACAGGGCGAACGCGCTCGTGGGCGGAGGGACGAGCGGGACGACGACGGCCTCGCATCGCAGCATCTGGCCGCCCTTCGTGCGGACCGCGACGGCGGCGGTCGCGACCGCGCGAGTCGCGGTGAAGGCATGGGCGAGGGCTCCGAGCATGTGCGCCACGCTCGAGTCATCGACCAAGCTCAGGATCGACCGGCCGAGCAGCTCCTTCGGTGGGTAGCCGAGGAACGGCTCGGCGTCCGTGCCCACTCGGTCGATCAGCAACCGGTCGTCGGTCGTACCGATCATCCGCGCGCCTCGTCCCGCATCGTCGGATCCTTCTCTATCTTGGACTGCCTAGTCCAAGATAGTGGACTGACCAGTCCAAGATCAATATCGTGTGAGGCATGTCGGGGAAGCGCTCCTTTACCGACGCCGAGCTGGTGGTTGCCGCGAAGCAGGTGTTCTGGGACCGCGGGTACGAGGGAACCGCAATCGACGACCTCCAAGCAGCGACCGGCTTGAGCCGGTCGAGCCTCTACCTCGCGTTCGGTACGAAGCGAGCGGTCTTCGACGCCGCTGTCGCCGAGTACGTGAACAGCTTCGTCGACCCGCGGATCAGCCCCCTCGAGGCGCCAGGAGCCGGCGTACGGGAGGCCGCCGCGTTCTTCCGTGAGTTCGCGTCCTACTACCGCCGCGCCGACGCCGACCGGGGTTGTCTGCTCATCAACGCCATGGCCGAGCTCGCCGGTCGTGATCCATCGTTCTCACCGGTCTCGGTCGCCTACCACGACCGCTTGCGTGGCGCCTTCGCGAACGCCCTCGGCAACGCGGCGATGGACAGCAAGCAGGCGGGGCGGCGGAGCGCGATGCTCACCGCGTCAACACTCGGCGTGTGGATCACCGTTCGCTTCGACCCGGCCGCCGCGGCCACCACCTGCCGCGCGCTCGAGCGGGAGATCCTGTCGTGGGGGACGCCAGCGGCGCACTGCAGCTGAGCGCCGAGGTGTGAGCAAGGGGCAGCTCGTCCCCGAGGCAGCGTCGGACGCGTCGGCTGCCGTTCACGGTGCGGGCCAGCACCCACAGCCTCGATCGGTGCGCGGTCTGGTGGAGCGGGCGGTGGTCAGCCTTCGTTCCGGCGATCCGCTGCGCCGCCGCCCCGGCGACCTCGGCGTGCTCGTCGGATCGGGTGTCTCGCTGCTGCTCATCGCGCTGCGGGCGCGGCCGCGGACCGGACCCGAGGTGGATCTGGCCCTGTTCCTCAACGGGCTTCTGCACGGTGTTGCGGATGCGGTCTCGGCGCTGTCCCGGTTCGGTTCGCTCTGGGTCGTCGGTGTCATCGCCGGCGTCGGCGCGCTCGTCCGCCGGCGGAGCCTGTCCGTGGAGCTCTTCATCGCGGGCGGGGCGGCCTGGGCGCTCGGTAGGGCGCAGGCGCTGTGGTACGGCCAGCACCCGCCGCCGCCGAAGATCGTGGTGCACGGCGGCGGTCTGCAGGAGTTCCCGCTCGTGCGCATCGCCGTTGCCGTCGCCGTCGTGTCGACGGCCGCTCCGTACCTCACCCGCCTCGCCCGACGTGTGGCGTGGGCACTCATCACCCTGATGGGTGCCGCCGCGGTGTCGCTGGGGGTCGGCTTGCCGTCGGACGTCGTGGCCGGCGTGCTGGTGGGCTGGGCGTGCGCGGCGGCCGTGCACCTCGTGTTCGGCTCGCCGGGCGGTCGTCCGAGCCTCGAGGAGATCGCCGGCGCGATGGAGGAGATCGGTGCTGAAGCCTCCGGGCTGCACTTCGCGCCGGCACAGGAGGCTGGGAGCACCCAGGTGTTGGCCAGCGCCCCCGACGGTGCCGATGTGCACATCCGCGCCTATGGCCGCGACGAGCAACAAGCGCAGCTGCTCTCCAAGCTCTGGCGCTTCGTGTGGTACGAGGACTCCGGTCCGACGTTGCACGTGACGCGCCTTCAGCAGGTCGAGCACGAGGCGTACGCCACCCTCCTCGGCGCGCAAGCGGGCGCCGCGGTGCCGGAGGTGATCGCCGCCGCGACGGCTGGACGCGCGACTGCGGTGTTGGTGGAGCGACGGCCACCGGGCACGCCGGCCAGCGAGCTCGACGTGTCCCGCTTGAGCGACGAGCTGCTCGACGCGGCATGGCACGCCGTCGTAGCGCTCCGCCGCGCCCGGGTCGCGCACGGCGCGCTCGATCTCAGCAAGCTCTACGTCACCGACGACGGACGTGTGCTGGTGATCGACTTCGGCTTGGCGTCGACATCGGTGAGCGACACGCAGCTCGCCGCCGACGCCGCGCGGCTGCTCGCCGCGACTTGTGCCACCGTCGGCCCCGAGCGGGCGTTCGCAGCGGCGCGGCGCGCGTTGGGCGATCTCGGCTTCATCGAGGTCATCCCGTACCTGCAGGCGCCGGTGCTGACCGACGCGGTGCGTCACTCGTTTCGCCATCGTCGCGGCGCGCTGGCCGAGCTGCGAGCCACGGCCGCTGCCACCGTCGGGGCGGACCCGCCGCCGCTCGTGCAGCTCGAGCGCGTCCGGCCGCGCAGCGTCGCGCTGGCGGTGCTCACCTTCGTCGGCATGTACACGCTGCTGGCGCAGCTCGGCAGCTTCAGCCAGCTGACGAGCCACTTCCGGCACGCATCCTGGGGGTGGATCCTGATCGCCGCGCTGCTCGCGGCAGCGACGAACGTCGGTTACGCGATCGCCTACGCAGGCGCCACGACCGCGCGCCTGCCGTTCGGACGCACCGTGGAGCTGCAGGCCGCGGGCTCGTTCACGAACCTCATCGCCCCAAACGGGCTCGCAACTGCTGCGATCAACGCACGCTTCCTCCAGCTCCGGGGGGTTCCGACCCCGGCAGCCCTCGCGTCGCTCTTCGTGAACACCGCCGGTGCCGCGATCGCCGAGCTCGGTCTCCTGGTCGCGGTGCTGCCCTTCGCCAGCAGCCACTTCGATCTCAGCCTCATCCCCTGGAACGGGGTCATCGTCGGCGGCGTGGCGGTCGGGTCGCTCGTTGCCGTCGCGGCAGCGGTCGTCTGGCGCCTACCTCGCGCCCGCCGCTTCGTCGGCGAGCGCGCCCGCCCCGCGCTCCACCACCTGCGCGGTGTGTTCCACTCGCCAGCGAAGCTCTCGATGGTCGTCGGCGGTCAGGCGCTGGTGCAGATCCTCTACGCCGCGGCGTTGGGCGCTGCCTGTCTCGCCTTCGGTGCCAGCGTGCCGTTCGCCACGTTGGTCCTGGTGAACGTCGGCAGCTCGGCCCTCTCCGGCCTGATCCCGATCTCGGGAGGACTCGGCGTCGCCGAAGCCACCTTGGCGGGGGCGCTCACGGCGACCGGCGTGCCGTCGCCCGCCGCGATCTCGATCACCCTCGCCTATCGCCTCGTCACGACCTGGCTCCCGTGGGCGCCTGGGTGGTTCGCGCTTCGCGCCTTGCAGCGCGATGACGACCTCTGACCTCGTGGTCAGGCAACGAGCTCGAGCTACGCGCCGACCGGCGGTTGCCACAGGGGATCGAGGTTGCCGCGGACGGCATCGTGTCGGAGGCGCTCTCCAACACTCCGTAGCACGCGGTCGCGTCGGTGGCGCGCGTTCACGTCGAGGTAGAGGAGACGGCCATCGAGCTCTCGATCAGCGACCACGGCGTCGGAGGGGCCGATCCGGGACAAGGGTCGGGGCTCATCGGGCTCCGGGACCGCGTGGAGGTGCTCGACTCGGAAGACGTCGAGCAGGCTGGTGAGCTCGAGCAGCCGGAGCGTCCTCCGAGTCGGATCGCGGAGAACGAGCTCGCCTCCGTCGTGGCGGGCGCGCCGCGCCGCGGCGACCAACAGGCCGAGGCCGTTGGCGTCCATGAACGTGACCTCGGACAAGTCGACCACCACCGTCATGCTCGCCGCCGATCGTTCACCGCGGGTCTGCACCTCGTCGAGCGCTTGACGGAGTCGTGGGGTCGTCGCCATGTCGACCTCGCCGCCGACCGACACGATGGCGCGCTCATCCTTGACCACCACCTTCACGTCGAGAGGTCTCACGGTCACATCCTCCAGGCCATCGTCTGATCTCATGCCCTCACATCATGAGGACGAAGGCCGCCGCCTACCTCTCGCGACCGCGTAGCCGCGCGCGCCTTTTGGGCCGGTCGTCACGGCTACGCGGTCGCGTGGGGTGGAGCACACGCAGACGCTTCATCATGAGAGCCGATGGCTGTGACCACCGCGTCGGTGCCGGCTGACCCGACCATGCGAGAGGCTCACCGTGGTGAGCGCTCCGGTTGGCTGCGGGCGGCGGTGTTGGGTGCTGACGACGGGATCGTCTCGGTGGCCAGCGTCGCGATCGGCGTCATCGCGAGCGGTGCGACGCGAACCGCTGTGCTCACCGCCGCGGTGGCGGCGTTGGTGGCTGGCGCCATGTCGATGGCCGCCGGCGAGTACGTGTCGGTGAGCTCCCAACGGGACACTGAGCTCGGCGACCTGGCCCAAGAGCGCAACGAGCTGGCTCGCGACCCCGCCGGCGAGACCCGCGAGCTCGCGGGCATCTACCGCCAGCGGGGGCTTCCGGCGGACCTCGCCCTCCAGGTCGCGGAAGCGCTCATGGCCGCGGACCCCCTCGAAGCCCACGCACGTGACGAGCTCGGCCTGAGCGAGCTGACGCGGCCCCGGCCGCTGCAGGCGGCGCTGTCCTCCGCGGCGAGCTTCGTCCTCGGCGGCGCGCTCCCGGTCATCGCGCTCGTTGTCGTGCCGAGCGCCGTGAGCACGGCGACGGTGGTCGCGAGCGCCATCGTCGCGCTCGTCCTGCTCGGCGCCGCCGGTGCCAAGGCAGGCGGCGCCCCCATCGGCCGTGCCGCGCTCCGCGTCGGCATCGGCGGCACCCTCGCCATCGCCGTCACCGCCGGCGTCGGCCACATCTTCGGCGCCATCACCGGCTGACCGAAGCAATGTTGGATGCG